>DASVJK010000136.1:0-18700 GCA_036385955.1 Chthoniobacterales bacterium
CGGAGACCAAACTCGCTCGACTCCGCGGCGTTAATCGAGCATTAAGGTGAAGCTTCATGCGCTGGGATTGGGTCGTTGTTTGTTTGCACGACTCCAGCTTCTCAATTCCCAGTCGCATGAACAACCTATTGAAACCTCACAGGTAGGGACGCACCTCCGGGGCGTCCGACTATTCTCTGAAGACGATTTCGCTGGAATTAGACGGACGCCTCGGAGAGGCATCCCTACCCGGTGCTTTGACCAGCCGCACAGTTCCAGCGACATTGGATAAACAGCCATGCACGAAAATACCGAATTCACTTTGACGCGGGATGTTGACGCGATTCAGATCCCGAGCGGAAACAAGACGAAGATCCCTGTCGGCACGACTGGGGTTATCACCCAAACCCTTGGCGGCAGCTACACGATCGCGACCTACCAGGGTCTCGCGCGAGTGGCCGAAATGGATTTGGACGCACTCGGTCTCGAGAAGCCCGCCTCCACAAACGGAGCGGCGGAAAAAACTGCATCGTCAACTTCGGGCGACGTCGATGACAAGGCGGTCTGGGATCAGTTACGGCAATGTTTCGACCCTGAAATTCCGGTAAACATCGTCGATCTCGGTTTGGTTTACGATTGCCAGCTCACAAAGCGTCCGGAAGGCGGAATGAAAGTGGATGTGAAAATGACGCTCACCGCGCCCGGCTGTGGAATGGGTCCGGCGATTGCGCATGATGCGCAAAGCAAAATTCTTACGATCGAAGGCGTCGACGAGGCCGAAGTCCAGCTCGTCTGGGATCCGCCATGGAATCAGAACATGATCAGTGAAGCGGGCCGGATGAAGCTCGGGATGGTGTAAGGGACGGAATGTTTTTCGGCGTTTGACAGTGATTGCGCCGGTCCTATAATCCCCCTCCGCGCGCCTGCCGATTTTTTTGCGCGGAACTCCCATCAGCCATTAATTGTCATGCCTTCTACTGAAATTATTCTGATCGAGAACATCCCAGGCCTCGGCGCCGAGGCGGATGTCGTCAGGGTGCGCCGCGGCTACGCGCGCAATTTTCTCTTGCCGCAGGGTAAAGCCTACGAAGTGACGAAGCGGAGTCTTCGGCAGCTCGACAATTTAAAAGCGAAACGCGCCACACGCGAAGCGGCGGAATTGAACGAGGCGGAAGAGCTCGCCCGCAGAATTAGCAAATTGAAAGTCGTGTTCACACTCGAGACCGGAGAAACCGGCAAGGCGTTCGGTTCAGTCACCGCGCAAGACCTCGTGAAGCGGCTGAAGAACGAACTCGGCAACGAAATCGATCGTCATCGTATCGTGCTCGAGCATCCGCTCAAAACGACCGGTGAACATGAGGTGTCGATCAAGTTGCATCACGATGTGACCGCGAAATTTGCTTTCCAAATTAAATCGGCGACGGAAGATGCCCCGAAGGGCGATGCGCTCGACGACGCCGGCGAAAAAAACCGACCATCGAGGAAACGACCAGAAACAAAATAAATGGCTACTCAACCGTCCGTTCGGACAGGTGAGAAGCCTCGCAGAGAATCGGGCAATGCGCCCGGCCGAGGCTGGCCGGAAAAGAATGGCGGCCCCAACGGTGGCGGGTCATTCACAGCTTCCTCGCAGGATATTCACAGGACGCTTCCACACAGCGTCGAAGCGGAGCAAGGCGTTCTCGGCTCGATGCTCATTTCGCCGCGAGAAATCATCGCGGAATGCGTCGAGAAAATTAACGAAGAATACTTCTACGTTCCAGCGCACCAAACCGTTTACGTGGTGCTGGTCGAGCTCTGGAATGCCGGTCAGGGCATCGACCTGATCACATTCACGCAGGTTTTGCGGGATCGAAACGTGCTCGAGACCGTCGGCGGCGCTGCGTTCATCACGAGCCTTTTCACGTTCGTGCCGACGGCCGCAAACGTGACTTATTACCTCGAGATTGTTCGCGACAAATACATTCTCCGCCAAATCATCGCGGCCTGCACCGAAAGCGTGCGGCGGTCGTTCGAGGAGCAGGACGAAGTGAACAATCTCCTCGACGAAGTAGAGCAGAAGATTTTCTCCGTGGGCGAAGACCGCTTCAAAGGTCACGTGCTTACGATGAAGGATCAGGTCATGGAAGCGATCGACGCCATCGAGCAGCTCTACGAGCGTCGCGGCGGAATCACCGGGATTTCCACCGGCTTTGCCGAACTCGATCGGATGACGAATGGCTTGCACGAATCCGAGATGATCGTCATCGCCGCGCGGCCGAGCATGGGAAAAACAGCGCTGGCCATGAACATCACAGAGCATGTTGCCATCAACGCAAAATTGCCTGTGGCTGTTTTCAGCCTGGAGATGAGCAGTCAGCAGCTTGTGCAGCGGCTGCTCTGTTCGCGCGCGCGCGTTAACCTGCAGAAAGTACGCGACGGCTTTTTGGCGGAGCGCGATTTTCCGAGTCTTACGGCCGCGGCATCCAAGCTGGCTGAAGCACAAATCTTCATCGATGACAGCGCGGGTCTGAGCATTCTCGAGTTACGCGCAAAAGCGCGGCGGCTGAAAGCGCAAAAAGATATCAAGCTGATCGTGGTGGATTACCTGCAGTTGTTGCGGTCGACTACGCGACGGGCGCAGGATAACCGTCAGCTGGAAATTTCGGAAATCTCTGCCGGATTGAAGGGACTGGCGAAGGAGCTGAAAATTCCGATCATCGTCATCGCGCAGTTGAATCGGCAACCGGAAGCGCGCACAGGGGGAAAGCCACGGTTGAGCGATTTGCGCGAATCGGGCTCGATTGAACAGGACGCGGACCTTGTCGGACTACTCGTTAGGCCGGAAATCTACGAGGAAGATGAAGACGCACGCGCGGAGAAGGCTGGCGAAGCCGAGCTTATTATCGCGAAGCAACGCAACGGCCCGGTTGGCGAGATCGCGCTCACGTTCCTGAAAGAGTTCACACGCTTCGAAGATCGGGCGCGGAACGTTTCCGAGCCGAACTAAGGCAAGGGGCCACCTGTCATCCCGACGCGCGTAGACGCTTAGGGACTCCGCAAGCGTTGGTCGACGTCTCTTCGGAACGGCGGGTCGCACGTAGTTTGCGAGGTCCTTCGCCGTCTGCGCGGCTCAGGATGACAAGCAAAATTCTGCGCGCCTCTTATGGCAGCGACTTCGCTGCTTCCACGACGTGGGAGGCGTCGATCCCGAGTTCTTTCATCACCTGGTCGCCGGGCGCGCTCATACCGAAGCGGCGGATGCCAACGACCTTTCCGTCGATGCCGACGTACTGATACCAGAGATGGGGAACGCCGGCTTCGATTGCCACGCGACGCCGGCAGGATTTCGGCAGCACTTCTTCACGGTAGTCTGCTGATTGCCGTTCGAACCGTTCGAAACAGGGCACCGAAACGACACGCGTACCCGCACCGAGCTCCTTCGCCGCGTTCATGGCGTGTTGCAATTCACTGCCGCACGACAACAAAATGAGATCGAGCTTTTCGCTCTCGCGCTTGGCGACATAACCTCCGCGTGCAACACCTTCGCGGCGCGTTTTCACATCGATCTCGCTGAACATTGGAACGGCTTGTCTCGTCAGCGCGAGCAGCGTCGGGCCGTCGATACGTTGGGTCGCGGCAATAAAGGCGCCCGCCGTTTCCTCTGGATCAGCGGGCCGGATGACATCGAGTTGCGGGATCACGCGCAAGCCACTCACGGTCTCGACGGGTTCGTGCGTCGGACCATCTTCGCCGACACCGATGGAGTCGTGCGTGAAGATGTAGATGTTTGGCAGCTTGGACAGCGCGGCGAGCCGGACTGATGGACGGCAATAATCCGCAAAGACAAGAAAAGTCGCGCCCGAGGCACGGAAGACACCATGGTAGCCGATGCCGTTCATGATCGCGCACATGCCGTGCTCGCGGATCCCAAAGTGAATGTTCCGGCCCGAGTGATTATCGCGGGTGAAATCGCCAGCGCCCTCGATGTAATTCAGCGTCGACCCATGCAGATCGGCGCTGCCGCTGATGAGAAACGGCATCGCTTTCGCAAGGGGCTGCAATACTCCGCTGCCAGCTTTGCGCGTCGCTATCTTTGCATCGTTCGGAAACGAAGGAATCTTATCGGACAAGTCGGCCGGCACTTTTTTCTCGATCGCGTCATCGAGCTGGCGCGCTTGCTCGGGGTTTTTCGAACGCCATTCCTGGTAAGATTTTTCCCAGCGGTCGTATTCCGCGACCAACGTCTTCTTGTGCTCGGCGAAGTAGTCACGCACTTCCTTCGAAACAAAATAATGTTCGTCCGGTAACCCCAGCCCTTTGCGCGCCGCGTCGACATATTTTACGCCTGCCTCGCCGTGCGCCTTATTCGTCCCCTGGACCTCTGGAATGCCTTTGCCGATTATCGTTTTCGCGATAATCATCTGCGGTTTTCCGTTGTCCCTTTTTTTCGCGACGTTCAGCGCGTCGAGAAATTGCGTCATGTCGTGGCCGTCGATTTTCTGCACATCAAAGCCGTAAGCTTCGAACCGCTTGGCCGTGTCTTCGCTTTGCGTCACATTCGCCATCGCGTCGAGCGTGACCGCATTCGAGTCGTAAATCAGGATCAAGTTATCCAAGCCGAAATGCCCGGCGAACGAGCTCGCTTCCGCGGAAACGCCTTCCTGCAGGCAACCATCGCCGGCCAGGCAGATGATATGTTGATCGAAAATCTTGTGCTCGGGCGTGTTGAATCGCGCGGCCGCCATCTTCGCTGCCACGGCTACGCCGACGGCGTTGCCCACACCTTGTCCGAGCGGACCGGTAGTGCATTCCACGCCGGGCGTTTCAAAAAACTCCGGGTGGCCCGGTGTCTTGCTGTGCAATTGCCGGAAACGCTTGATCTCGTCCATCGGGAGATCGTACCCGCTAAGGTTCAACCACGAATATAGGAACATGCTGCCGTGGCCGGCCGAGAGAACGAAGTAATCGCGACCGATCCAGCGCGGTTTGTCCGGGTTGTGTTTGAGCGCGTAGCCATACAGCACAGCCCCCATCTCCGCGCATCCCAGCGGAAGACCGAGGTGCCCGGATTTCGAGGCTTGCACCGCGTCCATGCACAAACCGCGCGCCTGATCCGCCGCGCGCGAAAGAATTTCGAGATTCAAACTCATGAGAACGGGTATAATCGGAGCATCTGTGGAAACCAAGCTGAAAGCGGAAGCTGAATCCGAAATGCAATCCGCCTTAGGCGGATTCAAAACCAGAATGGAATGAACCGGGCATCTCTTCTCCACATCATCGAACGACTCGAAGGCTTTCTCGGCAAGCTTCCGGCGACGATTCAAAAGCCGGTGCTGCACGAGCTGACCCCGCTGAAGGAGTTGTTTCTGCAACAGCGACCGCCGCGCTTCGTCCTGACCGGCTCGAACAAATTCTCGATTCAGGAAGTAGTCGCGACACTTTTCTCGTGGGCGCCGCTGGCGGAGTCGCGCGACGTCCTCATGGAACTTTTCCGCTGGCAGACAATCGATCTCGGCGGCCACGGAACAATCGTCCTCCTCGATGCGCGCGGCGCGGATGCAACGAAGATTCCAGACGTCGAAGGTGAGCTGAATCGACAACCGACCGACGTTTTCCTTCATTTGGCTGATGACGCTGATTTGGCGCGCGTCCCTTCACACGATGTCGCAAATCTATCGGCTTTTATCGCTTCGAACGGCACGGCCCGGACCGAGGCAAAAGTCATCGGAATCGTAATTCACGATAGGGCACACGCCGCTCGCGTAATTCACAACGGCGAAAATCATCCGCCCGCGCAGGCAAACATGCGCTCGAGACTGCAAAGCGCGCTCCAGGAAAAATTGGAGGTCCAGAAACATCTCCTTCAAATCTCTGAACTGTCCTTCACCCCGGCTGGGGCAACCGGCGACGAAGCGAAGGCGGATACGCAACGCTTCATGTCGCTGCTCGCGCGGGAATTGCCAAATGAAGCTCGCGTTGAAATGGTCCGGATCGCGCGCGATCGCGCGGCTCAGGTCGAAATCGCGCAGATGCTCGTAAAGTCCACCACCGCAATTTGTGCGGCGATCGGAGCTCAGCCAATCCCGCTCGCCGATCTACCGATCCTCACGGCGCTTCAGCTGGCGATGGTCTCCGGCATCATGCACATCAGCGGAAGGGAGAGGAGTCTGCGGGCAGCGACAGAATTCGTCGGGGCGCTGGGCGTGAACGTCGGTGCTGGCATGCTTCTTCGCGAGGGAACTCGCGCCCTCCTAAAATTTTTTCCAGGATGGGGAAACGTGGTCTGCGGGATGGTCGCCGGTGCAGGTACTTATGCGATCGGGCGGGCGGCCATCGTCTATTTCCTGGAAGGCGTTTCCCTGAAAGATGCCCGCCGGACCTACCTGGCGAGCCGGAAAAAGCGCGCCCAGCGCCACCTTCCCACAGCTCAACGAGTCGAGTCGTCCACATGAAAGCAGTTACTCGCCATTACTCTTGCGCTCGTAACGGGCGAAGCTTCCAGAGTTTCCGCCGCCAAAGAACTCCGAAAGCTTCCCGAGTAGACAAAGGCTATTAGAACGCAAACGGCAACCGAGTCGAATAACTTGTGAATAAAGTGCCCCGGCACGGCGCGGTTTGTTCACATTTTTTTGTGAACAAAAAGATGCGATTTGGGTTGCCCTCCCATTCCGGGGCTCCTCTCCGATGAAGCTCTCCGAGATCGATGCCACCCTGCGCGAGATTCGGGTCTCTCCCGTCAAAACGCTGGGGCAAAATTTTTTGCATGACGGCAATCTCGCGCGCTGGATTGTCGACAGGGCGGAGCTGACCCCTGAAGATTTTGTCGTGGAAATAGGACCCGGCCTCGGGGCGCTCACCCAGTTTGCTCTCGAGGCAGGAGCGCACGTTCTCGCGATCGAAAAGGACCAACGGCTCGCAGATTTTCTGCGCAAACGTTTCACGAGTGATCGCTTCGAGATTCTCCACGCGGACGCACTCGATTATGACGTTCGGCGCCTCTTCGCAAAACCACGCGTCAAACTTCTCGGCAATCTCCCTTATTACATTTCAAGTCAGCTGCTTTTGAAGTTCACGAAATATCCAAGCCCTATTTCACTGTGGTTGTTGATGTTACAGAAAGAGTTGGCGCGGCGTCTTTCGGCGTCACCCGGCACGAGCGATTACGGCGCGCTCACGCTCGTCGTTCAACTTCACTACCGTGTCGATTACTTGCGCACAGTCCCGGCGAGCGTTTTTCTCCCCCAGCCAGATGTTGATTCGGCTTTTGTCCGCATATCGGCACGCGCGCCCAACGAATTGCCGGATCACGACCCGGAAACTTTTCTCCGACTCGTCCGGCGCGGTTTTTCGCAACGTCGCAAGCAGCTGCGAAACTTGCTCCGGGAAGACGTCCCAAATTGGGATGAGGCTTCGAGCACTGTCGCCTTTGAGCCGCGCGCGCGTGCGGAGGAACTTGGTCTTGAGCAGTGGATCGCGCTTTCGAATCTCGCCCGTTCCCGGGACGTGTCGGCGGCGACTCAAGCCGGTTCGGAGCGTTTTCCGGTGGTGGATGACCAGGACCGGTTACTGGGGGACGCACCGCGCTCCGAGGTGCATGGGAATAACTTGCGCCATCGCGCCGTTCACATCTTTGTTTTCAATCGTTTAGGCGAGCTTTTTCTGCAAAAGCGCTCCCGCTGGAAGGACCGCTATCCGCGTCTTTGGGATTCCAGTGCCGCGGGCCATGTCGACGCGGGGGAAGATTACGATCTGGCGGCAAATCGAGAGCTTCGGGAAGAACTCGGAGTGTCCGGGGAACTAACCCGAGTGGTCAAACTCCCCGCGTCGGAAAAAACGGGCCAGGAATTCATCTGGCTTTATCAGGCGCGGCACGATGGTCCGTTCGAACTGGCCCGCTCCGAGATCGAGTACGGCGAATTTTTCCCGACCGACGTTGTTTCGGACTGGGTGAAAGCTCGGCCCGATGATTTTGCGCCCGGCTTCGTGGAATGCTGGCAGGCTTTTAGCCAAGGAGCGGCGGTTTCCAAACCGCCGAACGAAAACCAGAAGGCGGTTTAGAAACCGCCTCCCCTGTCAACGCCCGCGCGCCTTCTTTCCCTTTGCCTTTGGCGACCGCTTGCCGCGTGAAGCCTTCGCCGCGCCCAGCGGCCCGCGAAATACGCGTGCCGGCAGATCGCTCATGGCCGCGCGCTTGAACTTCCGTGCGGCCCGCCGCGCGCCTTCCTTTCCACCGTATCCGCTGTCGCTGAACAATCTCGTCACCGTTTCCCTTCCGCGAAGGAAGTGCACCTGAAATCCGTGCGTTTGTTTCTTGGCGCGTGGCTTGGTGTCGATGCGACGGATGTTTTGCTCCGAGTCGGGATTAGCTATTTTTTTCATGGGTCTTGTGCCTAACGAACCACTCTAAATAGACCGTGCGCAACTGCAAACGGGCAGTACGTCCTCAACGACCCACGTTCCAGGATTCCGGCGGGGGCAAATGCCAATTCTGCCACTTCGTATCGTACTCCGAAGCAGGCAGGAGCGCGTAACATGGGTGCCGCGGTGCCCTGAGCCAGGTGATGAGTTTCACCAAATCGGACTCCGCCATCGTGGTGCACCCAGCCGTCGGCCGATCGACTCCGCGCCGAATATGAAAAAATATGGCGCTGCCTGCGCCGGGTACAGGTGGATCGGAATTATGCCGAATCTCCACCAACCAGCGGTAAGCAAAATCGTTGTGCCGCATCTTTTGTTTTGCGAACCACGGGGGCGGATTCGCGGGATCGTGAATCGCAACAAAACGATTGTAGTCCGGGCTGCTCACGTCATCGCTCCAGGCGTCGGCGGTCGTCACTTGATGAAAGAGATAATCAGAGCCGGCAGGCAGTTGAGCATCGTAAGTGTAAATCTTGCCGATTCGAAAGATCCCGGCAGGAGCGCGCCCATCGCGCTCGGTTTTCCGCAAGCCGTTTTCATTTTGTCCCGCGAGACCGCTACCCCAGGCGACTCCGCTCTTGCCAAAGAGGACCGGAACTGCTGGGGCGGCCAGCGACCAATTCCCTCCCGGTGTGCGCTCAAATAGTTGCAAATGACCGCGCATCGAATTCCAGCTCGGCGCGATACCGACGATCAATTGCGTGCAATCATCTGGGACGCCGTCGGCGTATCCGGTAGCCGCAAGCGCCATTAAAACGCTAAGTCTCAGGTAACGTGCCGTTGCGATAAACATTTCCCAAACTTAAACGCGCATCTTATTGCTTCTGTCCAACCCAATTCCGTTAGTGAAAAAAATCCTTCCTGCTCTCCTTGTTGTCGCGCTCGTTTTCGCAGCATATGCGCCAGCGTTGCGGAACGGTTTTGTCTGGGACGACACCGCGTTGATCCTGCGCGATCCGCTCATCCGAAGCTGGCGCCTGATTCCAGAAGGGTTTCAGCATTTCCTTTTTACGGACGCGACGGCTTCCGATTTCTACCGGCCGATCCAACGGCTGACCTACACGCTCGATTACGGCGCGTTCGCTTTTCGTCCCGCCGGTTATCACCTGACCAACATCGTATGTCATCTCGCCGCTACGCTCGCGCTGCTCCTGCTCGCCGGCGAGCTGTTGGGTTCATTCGGAATCGAGGAACGGAAACGGCGGCGCATCGCGTTCTTCGCCACGCTCGCATGGGCCATTCATCCCGTGCATACCGCCGCTGTTGTTTACGTTTCCGGACGGGCCGATCCGCTGGCTGCGGCGTTCGGATTTCTCGGCCTCTATTCCGGAATCCGCAGCTTGCGCACGAACGGTGTGAATCGATGGATTCTCCTGTTTGCCGCCGGCGCGTTATTCCTTTTAAGCGCGTTGAGCAAGGAAACGGGAATTGTTTTCCTTCTTTTGTGGTACGCGATTTTACTGCTGAAAAAAAAGTGGAAGGAATTCTTGCCGGCAACGGTCGTCGCAGTTTTCGTGGTTGTGATTTATCTCAGCCTTCGCCTGCCGGCTGAGCACGTGCCGGCGCCCACGCTTCGCACTCCGGCGCCACTGCTCGTCAGGCCCATCTTGGCTGCCCGCGCTTTCGCTGAATACACCGGATTGATTCTGCTGCCGATCAATCTACACATGGACCGGGATGTAGAGACACATCCGGAAGGAGGGGGCGCGGCGAGTGCGAACAGCGCGGCCTGGCGCGAACTGCAAACGCTCCTGGGAATACTGCTTGTTGGCGGCGCGGTTTATTGGCTGATGCGCAGCCGGAAGCAGGACGCGGCGATCTCTGGCTGCCTTGTCCTGGCAGCCATCGCCTATCTGCCAATCAGCGGCATTTTTCTTCTGAATGCGACCGTCGCCGAGCATTGGATCTATCTGCCGACCGCGTTTCTTTTTCTTGCCGCGGGCCTGGCGATTTCGCGATTTTCAATTTCCAACACTGCCCTCGGATCAGCCCTGGCTGTTTGGTTCCTCTTTCTTGGCGCGCGCACCTGGATCCGAACCTTGGATTGGAAAGATCAACGCACCTTTCTCGAACGCACGCTCGCGAGCGGCGGAGATTCCGCCCGAATGCTGATCAACCTCGCTGGGCTCGAGGTGAATGAGGGACAACTCGATTCCTGCAAAAAGCATTTGGCGTTGGCGCTGCGCAAGGAGCCGAATCAACCCCTAGCGATCTTGAATCTCGCGTCGGTCGCGATTCGTCAAAACGATTTCGCCGCCGCGCACAATTTGCTCAACCGCGCGACGAGGATGCCTCTGATCGAAGCTAGGGCTTACGAGCTTCTCGCTGTTTTGGAGCAGAAGGAAAATGGCCGGGTTGATTTGTTGCGATTCCGGCTGGCGGCGCGCACGGGACCTCCGAACTGGGCGATCGAAAAACGGTACGTGGAAGCGTTGGCTCAGAGCGGCGCAACCCCCGCGGCGATATCAGAGCTCAAATCATGTCTGACCACGCAATGGTATCGCGCCGAGTCGTGGCAATTGTTGAGCGAGCTGTTAACCAAAGCAGGCCCCGCGGGCGAAGCCGCCGAAGCGAAAGCGCGCGCGGATGCATACGACGTTCATCTGGATGAGCGTCCGGTTCCTTAGGTGGATCAGTTACTCGTCGCCACGATGGCTTCGATGAACGCCGGCAGGTAACGCCGTGCTTTGATCTCACCGACGCCTCGAATCTTGCGGCCCGCCTCCACCGACTTCGGCTTCAGGCGCGCGAAAGCTCGTAGTGTTTCATCCGGAAAAATCACATACGCCGGAACGTCTCCGTGTTTGCGCGCGAGATCGAGCCTCACTTTTTTCAAGCGCTCGTAGACGGCAGCGTCGACTGGAACCAACTCATCCAACGAGCTCGCTCTCGCTTTCGATTTGCGCTGCGAAAGTTTTTCCGAGGAGGAGGAGGCGCGCTGCGGCCAATGGAGTTCGTAATCCGTGCGGCCTTTCATCACTTCCTCGCCGAGTTTCGTGAGCGTGACCATCGGATATTGTCCGCCGCTCGAGAGCAGCATGCCTGCATCCTGCAGTTCGCGCATGAGCTGATTCAAATAGGCGACCCCTTCGCTCTTCAACAGGCCGTAGGTGGAGAGCTGGTCGAGCCGCGCCTGGATGATTTCGCGCGATCGGCTGCCCACCAGCGTCTGGACGATTCTTCCCCGGCCAAAGCGAGGCTCCCAATCTTCGCCTCCGCGTGTCGACATCCGCGCGACGCCGCTCAACGCCTTTCGAACGATGAGCGCTTCGTCCGCCGTAGGAGCGCGGGAGGGTCCCGCGGTCTCCAAGCATATATCGCAATTGCCACAGCGAGCTGGATCCGCCTCACCGAAGTAGCGTAGGATCGCTTGTTGCCGGCAGGTCCGCGCATACGCGAATTCGATCATCAGCTTCAACTTCGCGCGATCACGCCGCTCTTTTTCCCGCAGCTTGGCGGCATCGAGTTTTAGTTGATGGCCCCGCACCTCCGGTTGAAGCAAGCGCGTTCCGCGGACGCGCCGGCCAGGAATATCGAAGCGGTCGAGGTAGCCCTCGCGATCGAGCACATGGAGCGACGAGCTAAGCATCATGTCGTTCCCTTCGGAACTCAGCCGCGTCGCCATCTCTTTGATTGAGATTTGCAGCTCGTGCTTATCGTCCGCCTCGCGTCGCAACATCTCGTACGTCTGCACGATGAACTCGAGGGGAGGGTTGCTCCCTTCAATAAAAAATTCCTGCACGCGCGTATCAGCGTGATTGAAAAACAGGTCGCACGTCGCCGCCTCACCATCACGCCCGGCGCGGCCGGCCTCCTGATAGTACGCCTCCACGCTTCCGGGCACGTCGAAGTGCACGACGAATCGAATGTCTGACCGATCGATTCCCATCCCGAATGCGTTCGTCGCCACCACGATATCGCGCCGGCCTTGCATGAACTCGTTCTGCGCCTGCTCGCGCTCTTCGTCGTTCATCCCGCCGTGATAAAGGATGCTCGAGATCTTCGCCGTCTTGAGCGTTTCGGCCACGGCTTCCACCCGCTTTCGGGTCGAGCAATAGACGATGCCTGTCTTGTTCTCGCGGATCAACGCGTGCAGGCGCTCGTATTTTTGCGCTTCGTTCGCGACCGGCGAAATGAGCAATTTCAAATTGGGCCGCGCGAATCCAGCCACGAACTCCCGCGGCTCGCGCAAGGCCAAGTGCGTCAGGATATCGCGACGCACTTCCGGCGTGGCCGTGGCCGTGAACGCCGCCACCTGAGGGCGGCCCAGCGTTTCGAGCACTTGATCGAGCCGGAAATAATCGGGCCGGAAATCGTGTCCCCACATCGATAGACAATGCGCTTCGTCCACGGCAAAAAGCGCGATCGTGCATTGTCCAAGCGCTTCGAGAAACGATCGGCTGCGGAAGCGTTCCGGCGCGATGTAGACAAGTTTAAATTCGCCCCGCGCCAGCGCCCGGATGCGCTCGCGCTGTTCCTCCGGGCTGAGCGAGCTGTTGATCAACGTCGCGGAAATCCCTCGGCGCTGGAGCGCGTCGACCTGGTCTTTCATCAGCGCGATTAACGGCGAGACGACTACCGTGGTTCCCTCCAGGAGAAGCGCGGGAAGTTGATAGCAGAGCGATTTGCCGCCGCCCGTCGGCATTACGACAAGCGCATCCGCGCCACCCGTAATGGCGGAGATCACTTCCTCCTGCGCGTCGAGAAATTCTCGGAAACCGAAATATTTTTCGAGGACTTCGTGGGGGGTCATGCCGGAGAACGAATCTGCCTAATTGAAGGCCTGCGGACAAGTGCAAGCAATCAAGGAGGGGCGCTTTCCAAACCGCCCGTTTTCTTTTACGCTTTCGGCGGTTTGTAAACCGCCGCTCCTTGATTCTCCAATTTACCAAACGAAAGGATGGCGGGGCACTGCTTCGATGCATTCGGGCCGACGGCTCCGCGCCTGGCAGCGACAGGACGACAATCGCGCCGCGTTCTTCCCGTTACACGATCTTACCCATTACGCGGTCGAAACGGAACTCGGTTTCGGTCGCGGTTTTTACGGTCTTATCGCCGACGGTTGGGAGATCGCGGACACGACTGGCAAGGGCGCGCGCGGACCGCTGCCAGACGAGGCAATCGAGGTTGAATACATTGTTGGCTCGTTCGGCGCGGAACGCGCCGGCGACTCCAAATGCGCGGCCAAAGAGTTCAACGATCTCGCCGCGGCCTTCGCCAAAACCAGAGGACGGCCCGAGCCACGACCGTTAACAGAGGCCGAACTGAGTAGAGTTCGATCACGCATGGACGAACTCTTCACGCGCTGGAGAGCTTTGCCGCCAGACGCCACGTTGGAGCTTGCGTTCCCGCCCTAACCGCCGCCCGCTCACCGGTACCAGCAGGCAATCGAATGGCGCTCGCCATGCGTCACCGGAGTGACTTCGTGCGTGATCTCCGAGCGAAACGCGACGAGCGCACCGGTCCCCCAGCCACCTCCCAGGTCTTCTCGGTGCGCAACGAAATTCGCACTTCCCGCAAATACGTTTTGAAACGTGCGGTTTACGCCACGCGGCCGCAGCAGTTCTTGAATTTCTTGCCGCTGCCGCAGGGACACGGTTCGTTGCGCCCGACCTTCGGCACCTCTCGGCGTACCGGCGCGAGATCGAGCTTTAATTCGGAGCCGTCCCCGTTCTCCGAAACGCCATCGGCGGCTCCCAGTCGCTCCCCCATCCGTCCCGGCGCAGGACCGGTCGCCGTGGGAGAACTCGGTGCATGTTCGCGCAGAAGAAATTGCGGCAGAGTGGAGAGAAAGTTTTCGAACGCCTGCAAATTCGACGTGCTGCGGAAGAGATTGTGCAGGACCTCGTTCTTAATGTTCGCCATCAACTCGACAAACATGTCGTAAGCCTCAGTCTTGTATTCAATGAGCGGATCCTTCTGCGCGTAACCGCGGAGATAGACGCCCTCACGCAACGCATCCATCGCATACAAATGCTCCTGCCAGAGCCGGTCGATCGCGTTGAGGATGATGTAGCGCTCGAGGCTCTTGACGGCCGTTGGTTCTTCGTGACTCGATTTGCGCTCGTAGGCGTCTTTGATTTTTTCAATGAGGAACTGCGCGTTCTCCTCGACGCTGCGCGTCTCGAACTGCGCCCTTTCTCTCGTTAGGCCAAGAGGGAAAGTGACATTTACCCAATTCAGGAGTGCGGCGTAGTTCGCCTCCTCACCGGTCGCACCCGTCCCAAGGAGCTCGCTCACCTTTGCCGGAACGGCTTCCTCGATGACTTCGTAAACCAGTTTGCGCGGCTCCTCGGAATCGATCGTGTCGTTGCGGTAGGTGTAGACGACCTCGCGCTGGTTGTTCATCACATCGTCGAAATCGAGCGTGCGTTTCCGGGCGAGATAATTGCGCTGTTCCACCCGCTTTTGCGCGGTCTCGACGGACTTATTCAACCACGGATGTTCGAGTTCCTGCCCCTCTTCAAGGCCGAAACGCTCCATGATTTTCGTCATGCGATCGGCGGCACCGAAGTTGCGCATGAGATCGTCCTCGAAGCTGACGTAGAAGCGCGACCCGCCGGGATCACCCTGACGCGCACAACGCCCGCGCAACTGCCGGTCGATGCGGCGCGACTCGTGCCGCTCGGTGCCAATAACAAAAAGTCCGCCCCGGTTCGCGACGTTTTCGCCGAGCTTGATGTCGGTGCCGCGGCCAGCCATGTTCGTCGAAATTGTTACGGTTCCCGGTTGGCCCGCGCGCTGCACGATCTCCGCCTCCTGCATGTGGTATTTGGCGTTGAGAACATTGTGCGGGATTTTTTCCCGTTTCAGCATTCGGCTGAGCAACTCGGAAGCCTCCACGCTCACGGTGCCAACCAGGACCGGCTGAGCCCGCGCGTGACATTCTTTGATCTCGTTGATGACGGCGTTGTATTTTTCGCGCCGCGTCTTGTAGATGCGATCGTTGGCGTCCTTGCGCGCGACCGGCCGGTTTGTCGGGATGACGTTGACGTCCAGCTTGTAAATGTCGTGGAACTCAGCCGCTTCGGTGTCGGCGGTACCGGTCATGCCGGCGAGTTTGTGGTAGAGGCGGAAATAATTCTGGATCGTGATCGTGGCGAGAGTCTGCGTTTCCCGATCGATCTGCACGCCCTCCTTCGCTTCCACCGCCTGATGCAACCCGTCGCTCCAGCGACGGCCGGGCATTTTGCGGCCGGTGTATTCGTCGACGATAACGACTTTGTTTTCTTCGATGACGTAGGCGACGTCTTTCTCGAAAAGGCAGTAGGCGCGCAACAGTTGCGAGATGTTGTGAATCCGCTCCGCCTGCGCGTCGCAATGCTGCTGGCGCTCGACTTTGGCTTTCTCTTTCTCTTCGTCGGAAAGCGCCGGATCCAGATCGATCTCGGTGAACTCACTGATCAAATCCGGAAGCACGAATGAATCCGGCTCATCTGGGTTGAGAAAAGCGCGGCCCTGTTCCGACAGATCGGACTCGTTCGATTTCTCGTCGATGGTGAAAAAGAGCTCTTCCTTCAGGGCGTAAAGCTCTTCCTTGCGCGTATCCTGGAAAAACTGGAGCTCGGCTTTATCCATCGCCTTGCGTTTTTCCGGATCTTCCATCATACGCAGCAGCGGTTTGTTGCGCGGCTGGCCGAGTTTCACTTTGAACATAAGCAGACCGGGGTCCTGCTGGGACGCCGCATAACGCACATCGGCTTCGGTAATCTGACCCTCCTTGCCTGTGCCCGTGACCTCGGTTAGGTGAACGCGCAGTTCGGTTGCGAGTTTTCGCACGGATGGCGATACCTCCACTTCCGGTGGTTGCTTCGGCACGAAAGTTTCGAACTTTTCTCTTTCGAATAGCTCGACCGCCTCGCTCGCGATGCGGTTGCATAACATGGTTTGCTTGCGCACGAGCTGGTCCACGAGCGGCTTCCATTTATCGTATTGATGGGTCGAAACCGTCGACGGCCCACTGATGATGAGCGGCGTGCGCGCCTCGTCGATCAGGATGGAATCGACTTCATCGACGATCGCGTAATTGTAACCGCGCTGGACCTGCTGTTCGCGGGTGGTGGCCATGCCGTTATCGCGCAAATAATCGAACCCAAACTCGCTGTTCGTGCCATAGGTGATGTCCATCGCGTAATGCTCGCGGCGGATGTCAGGTGGTTCGTCGTGCTGAATGCAGCCGCAGGTGAGTCCGAGAAAGCGATAGAGCTCGCCCATCCACTCGGCGTCGCGGCGCGCGAGGTAATCGTTCACCGTCACGAGATGCGCGCCTTTGCCGGTAAGCGCGTTTAGATAAAGAGGCAACGTCGCGACGAGCGTCTTGCCTTCGCCGGTCGCCATTTCCGAGATGCGGCCCCGATGCAAAACCATGCCACCCACAAGCTGCACGTCGAAGTGCACCATGTTCCAGGTCATCGGCTGGTCGCACACCGTGAAAGTGTGTTGGCGTTCCGTCAGACGTCGCGCGGCGTTCTTCACGACCGCGAACGCTTCTGGCAAGATTTCGTCGAGCTTCGCCCATTGATCTGGCAGCTCAGGGATTGCCGCGAGCTCCGCTTTCCAAGCAGCTGTTTTCGCTCGGAGTTCGTCGTCGGAGAGCGCCTTGAACTGTTCGTCGAACTCGTTAATGCGACGTGCAGTCGGCATCAGGCGTTTGATCTCGCGCTGATTTTTCGATCCGAGTATTTTCTTTAAAATCCAGCCAACCATCTAAATTTTCCGCTTTTGACTTGAATGGAAACAATCGTTTTTCAGAGGGAATTCGCAAACGAAACTTGAACAGATCAGAGGCCGGGATGCGTTATTGCCTGTCATCCCGAGCCGAGCCGCGCAGACGGGACCGCGACCTCAGGAGGAGCGCTGACCTCACAATGGGCTCTACCGTTATCGCGTCACATTCCGCGCTTATTTCAGATCACAAATACTGCTTCTTGGGTGACGGAGAAGGCATGAGGGAAGTCCTTCGCCGTCTTTGCGGCTCAGGATGACCGCGTTCGCCCT
The DNA here is from genome assembly GCA_036385955.1 of Chthoniobacterales bacterium. GTDB lineage: Bacteria > Verrucomicrobiota > Verrucomicrobiia > Chthoniobacterales > UBA10450 > AV80. The sequence continues at coordinate 17,377 of DASVJK010000136.1, forward strand.
CACTCTGAAGATTGTGTGAGAGATTTTTCCCGCTAAGCTCGCCGAATGAAGAAGATTATTTCCACCACCGACGCTCCAGCTGCGATTGGGCCGTATTCTCAAGCGGTTCGCGTCGGTTCGATGATATTTTGCGCAGGGCAGGTTCCGCTCGACCCCAAGAGCGGGCAGATCGTCTCGGAAGATATCGCCGAACAAACCCGGAGAGTGCTCGACAATGTAACGGCGATCTTGAAATCCGAGCAACTCACGCTCGCGCACGTGGTCAAGACAACCGTCTTCCTGGCGGACTTCGGCGACTTCCAAAAGATGAACGAGGTTTACGCGACCTACTTTAAGGACCAGCCACCCGCGCGTTCGACCGTTGGGGTATCAACTCTGCCGAAAAACGCTCGCGTCGAGATTGAGGCCATCGCCATTGCGGACGAAAGTGACGCCCGCAGCGGTAAATCCGTCAGCGACACTTCCGGTTAGGACCCGCCGAAACCCGCATGAGCGACGATCTGCTTGCGCTTTTCCGCCAGACGGGCGCGCTCCTTGATGGACATTTCGTGTTGCGGTCGGGCTTGCATAGCCGGCAATTTTTTCAGTGCGCTTTGCTCCTGCAGCACACAAGAATTGCGGCGGATATTTGCGCCCGGCTCGCGAATAAATTGGGGCACATCGATTGCGACGCAGTGATCTCGCCCGCCCTGGGCGGAATCGTCGTCGGTCAGGAAATCGGGCGCGCCTTGGGGAAACGACACATTTTCGCGGAGAAAGAAGCTGGTGGGCTGGTGCTACGACGGGGATTCAAGATTGGGCCTAACGAACGGTTTATCGTGGCCGAAGATGTGGTCACGCGCGGCGGACGGGTGCAGGAAACGCTCGACATTGTGCGATCGCACGGCGGGGATGTTGCCGCCATCGGGGTGATCGTCGATCGAAGTGGCGGGAAACGGCCTGACTTTGGCTGTCCGTTTGTCAGCCTGATCGAAATGAACGTCGAAACTTTTGAGGCAGATAATTTGCCGGCCGATCTGGCGCAGATTCCTGCGATCAAGCCTGGCAGCAAGTGAGGATGGGCGCGCCGAAATGAAAATTCTACTCTCTGGAATCTGCGGTTTCGTCGGGAGCAGCGTCGCCCACGGCCTGCTCGATCATGATTCCGCGCTCGAGCTCATCGGGCTCGATAATCTCAGCCGCCCCGGCAGCCATCTGAACATCGAGCCGCTGCGCAAACGGGGAGTGAAACTCACCCACGCCGATCTCCGGTCGCCGAGCGATCTGGAATCAATCGCGGCAGTCGATTGGATCATCGACGCCGCTGCCAACCCGAGTGTGCTCG
>DASVJK010000137.1:0-3269 GCA_036385955.1 Chthoniobacterales bacterium
CGCCGCCCACGCGTTTCACATTCGCGGCGTTAAATTCGATGCGCAAGCCGGTTTGCTGGTGGATTTGGTTCGCAAGGAGCTTGCGTCAGGCGCGCGCTGATAAACTCGTCAGCAAATGGTGCCCTGGCCGGCATCACATTCCTTTAATAACGCTCTGATTCAACAAGAGATTTAATATGCCTCATAGACACAATACCAACTGCCGTACCAACAAACCCTTTTCGTATTCGTCTCGCGAATATCATTCGTGTTCGCCAACGTTCGGGCGCGTTCTCTGCCATCCCAATTGTCGATTCCAGCAGGATTACGATTAGAGTGTCCGCAGGCAATGACCCAGGCATAATTAGGTGCATGGATAAGTTTGGACTCATCTTGCGAACCATCGTCTTCTTTCTTTTTCCTGTGCCTTTCCTTCTCAGTTTTGCGGTCGGGCATGGAAGAGATTGGACGGGATATGTGGCTTATGCCGCTGCCGCCGCTCTCGCGTTAGCGGCTGTGGCGGTGGGCTGGGTGGTATCCCACCGAGGTGACGAACCTTGAGTGTAAATATCCACCGCGACTGTAAATCTAACCGTGGTTATTAAGAACCAATTCAAGAAATATAGATTCCTGAGCAAGGATTTGAACCTGACCCGCTGATTAAGAGTCACCATAAGTACGTGTACTTTCAGGGCGTATTCCGACATGTTCACGCTTCGTGTGACAATTGATTTCATTGATGAAATTGGTTTTGTCGGAACGACGGAGCATCGCGCAATCCTTGGTCCGCCCGGACAAGACAAGCGCATCTCGCAGCGCGCAGCTTTCGCCGGCTGGCGCTCCCTAGGGAAGCGCGTGAATTGAGCTTGCACGAAGGTTTGGGCTTAGAACCCGTCATTGGATTTCAAGGCGTTTCAGCAGTGGCGCCCAAACCTATACGCCCCCTGCTCTGCCAATCGCACATCCTAACGGGTTGGCATTCAGCGCACCCAATCAACCTCCAACCAGACCGTTATGAGCGGTACGCCCTCCCCGGAAAAGCCGGAAGAATCTCATGATTAGCATGGCGTTTGATGACGTTTAACGACGTTTGTTCTTGTTCGGTTGCGGCGTATCGTTGGTCAATCGTTGGTCGACAATACTTGCGCAGCTGTATGCGAGGAAAGAGTTTGCGTCTTTGCCGATTGCATCGACTGAGATCAAATCCGAATCGTTCCGGCTGAATGAGACTTTCAAAATATTGCAAGGATGGGGACCGTTGCAAGCCGGAGCCGCCCACCGACAAGACCCGAAAGAAGGTGACGGTGATCGGCGGCGCTGCAATCGGAGGCAAAAGTGATGGGTGGGATTTTGAAGCCGTGCGCATGGAGGGGCTGCTCGGCGGAAACTGGATCGGAAGCGAGGAAAGAATTTTCTATAGCCTCATCCAGCGCGTTTTCGCGACGTTTGCGCTCGGCCTCATCGCTGATCTTCGTTTTGAGCTTCTCAGAGTTTTGTTGCGTGTCGTTTTGCGACATTTTCATCCGACCTTCAATAATTCCGCCGCTGTTTATACATTACACCGCAGGCCGCACGGTTTAGTTTTCTGGAAGCGCAGAGTTTCGATCGTGGCGCCGCGATACTTCACCGCCTTCCGCACCTTCTCTAACGAGCTCACATCGATCTGGCGCACGCGCTCGCGCGAGACGCCGAACTCGGCGGCCAAGTCCGCGAGCGTGATCGGGTCCTCGGCGAGCCTACGCGCTTCGAAGATGCGCCGCTCGCGATCGTTGAGCACGGAAAGCGCTGAGGCGAGCGCCTTGCGGCGATAGTCGAATTCGTCGCGCGCGGCGAGCGTAGTCTCCTGACTGGCACCCTCGTCAACCAGCCGGTCCTGCCACTCGCCAGAATCGCCGTCCTCGCGGATCGGCGCGTTGAGCGAGGCGTCGCCGCTAAACCACCGGTTCATGTCGATCACGTCCTGTTTCGTGACGCCGAGCCGCTTGGCAATGGTCTCGATCTGGTCGTGGCGCATATCGCCCTCGTCAAGCGCGGAAATCTTGCTCTTAGCCTTGCGCAGATTGAAGAATAGCTTCCTCTGGTTGTGGGTGGTGGCCATCTTCACCAGCGACCACGAGCGCCGGATGTATTCCTAGATCGCTGCCCTGATCCACCACACGGCGTAGGTCGCGAACCGGAAGCCCCTTTCGGGCTCGAAGCGTTGGACCGCCTGCATCAGGCCGATATTGCCCTCCGAAATGACATCAGAGATTGGCAGGCCGTAGCCGCGATAGCCCCTGGCGATCTTGGCGACGAGGCGTAAATGACTGTTGACGAGTTTGTGCGCCGCCTCGTGGTCGCCGTGCTCGCGCCAGCGCTTAGCCAGCATGTACTCTTCGTGCGGCTCCAGCGTCGGGAATCGCTGGATTTGCCAAAGGTAACCGGTGAGGCCGGATTTGGCCGTCACGCTCCAGTCAGCGGTCGCCAGCCGACCCATGATCTCCACCCATTGTAGGCAATTTCGCCTCCGAACTAGTTTCGAAACGAAATTATCAGCAACTAGCCCCATTGTCAATTTGATTTCGAAACGCTATTACGTTGTCTGAGAGGTGACCATGCCAGCACGCAAAACGGCGGAGCTCCTACTGCAGGTGGGACGGCTCGTGCAAGCCGAGGGCTATGACGGCGAACTCAGTCCCGCCCAATGGATGGCGCTCCGCTATTTCGCCCGCGCCAATCCGTTCTCCCGGAATCCATCGGCTTTCGCCGAGTTTCAAGCGACCACCCGTGGCACCGCATCGCAAGTCATCAAGGCACTTGAGGCAAGTGGGTACTTGGTCCGACAGCGATCCAAGGCGGACGGGCGAAGCGTCAGCCTGCGACTGACGAGCAAGGGCAAAAAAGCGCTTGCGCGCGATCCGTTCGACGTTCTGGTGCACGCCGTCGACGCGCTCGACGCGAAAGAGCAAACGGCGATGCACTATGCCCTGCACCAAGTGCTGACCACTGTAGCTGCGAGTGGGGTACATCGGTATTTCGGTGTTTGCCAGGACTGCACGCACTTCGGTGGAGAGATTTGGCGCAACCTAACAACGGCGAGCCCCTCGGCACCTGAATGCGCATTGCTCCGCGTTCCGATCCAGCCAGAGGACGCGGGTCTTCTCTGCGTTCATTTTCAGCCAAAAAGCGAGCACCGCGATGGCGGAAATCGTGAATGATTTGAGCACGGCGATCTGCTGGAAGGACAATTAATTGACCTACATCGTCAACGAGAGTTGCATCAAGTGCAAACTGATGGACTGCGTGGAGGT
>DASVJK010000138.1:0-14911 GCA_036385955.1 Chthoniobacterales bacterium
GATGAATTTGCGCTCGTGCGCCTCGGCGCGTTTGTCCTGGCCGTCATCGACGAGAAAACTCTTCATCCGCGCGACGCTCCGCCCGAAGAATCCCCAGCCGGGCTTCGTCCGCAGGTGGGCCAGCGGATTGTTGATGGAAATATCGACCGTGCCCGAGACAATGTAGTACGCGGTCGAGCCGAACTCGCCTTCGGTGCAGACCGTCTCGCCCTTTCGATAGCGATGGAGAACGGCCGCGCCTTTCGCCCAGTTGTCCAACTGTCCGCGCGCGACTTCCTTCAACGCCGGCAAGAACTCGATCAACTGATCGACGCTAAGCGGCTCCCCTGAAGTTAGCTTCCCGACTGTTTCATCCATCGCGCTGCCGGGGATGATACTCAACGCGCCCTTCGCGGTGGAAGCATTTTAACGTTGCAGCTCCAATCAGAGAAGTTGATACGGATCGACATCAACGGAAGCGACGACGTCTTCCGGCAGCGGAAGTTTATCCAGCGTCTCACGCACGATCCGGCTAAGGCGCACGATCGCTTCGCCACGCATCAAAATGTGGAAGCGGAACTGGCCTTGCAATTTTTCGAGCGGCGCGGGCGATGGCGCGCTCAGGATAAACTCGACCGGCAACGCTTCTTTCAAGCGGCGCGCAATGGTTTCCGCGGAAAATTGCGCGCGCGTTTCATGGGCGGAGCGCACCGTGATCAAAACCGCATGTCTGAACGGCGGAAAGTCGCAGCGCTCCCGGAATTCCAATTCCTGCTGGAAGTAGCCGGCGAAATCGTGATGTCGCGCAAACTGAATGGAAGGGCTGAACGGCGTGTAGGTTTGCACGAAAACTTCGCCGGGCGTTTCGCCCCGGCCCGCGCGCCCCGCGACCTGCGTAAGCAATTGAAACGTCCGTTCGCCCGCGCGGAAATCCGGCATGTGCAGCGCGAGATCAGCGTTGATGATTCCGACGAGCGTGACGTTCGGAAAATGGAGACCCTTCGCGATCATTTGCGTGCCGACGAGAATATCGATCTTGCCGGCGCGAAAAGCGTGAAGCGTTTCGCGATAGGCATCTTTTCGCGTCATGGAATCGGCATCCATCCGGCGCACGACTGCCATCGGGAAAAGGTGCGCGACGTTGGACTCCACTTTTTCGGTTCCAAACCCGGAATAAATCAGCGCGTCCTGCGAGCAAGCCGGACACTTCTTTGGCACGGCGGCGGTGTGTCCGCACAAATGGCAGGTCAAGCGCGCGGCGCCGCGATGGAAGGTGAGCGCGACGGTGCAATTCGGACAGTTGCGCGCTTCGCCGCAGGCGCTGCAAAGGAGCGAGGTCGAGAACCCGCGGCGATTGAGGAACAAGATTGTTTGCTCGTCCTTCTCGAGACGGTCGTTGATCGCGGCGCGTAATTTTTCGGAAAGGATCGCGGCGACTTTTGACTTCCGCCTCTCCAGCCGCAGATCGACGATCCGCATCAGCGGCATCTGGCAATCGTCCACCCGCTGGGTCAAATTGAGCAGACGATATTTCCCCTGGACCGCGTTGTGATAACTCTCGAGCGACGGGGTCGCGGTCCCGAGCAGAACGACACACTGCTCCATTTTCGCGCGCACGACCGCGACGTCGCGCGCATGGTAACGCGGCGCTTCCTCCTGTTTGTAGGAGGTCTCGTGCTCTTCATCGACGACGATCAGCCCGAGATTCTCGAGGGGAGCAAAAACAGCGCTGCGTGCGCCGACCACGATCCGCGCGCGGCCAGATTGAATCTTGTGCCATTCATCATGCCGCTCGCCTTCGGATAGATGACTGTGCAAAACCGCGACCGTATCCTGCGCTTCGGAGAAACGGCTCTTGAACCGCTCCACCGTTTGCGGCGTGAGTGAAATTTCCGGGACGAGAACGATTGCCGTTTTTCCGCGCGCGAGGGTCGAACGGATTGCTTGCAGATAAATTTCCGTCTTCCCGCTCCCGGTCACGCCGTGGAGCAAAATCGGTTTCGCCTTTTTCGGTGCGGCCAGCGTTTCCTCAACCACGCTCAAGGCAGCCGCTTGCTCCAGATTTAGGGTGAGATTGGTTGATGCGACGAATTGCTCATCCGCGTGTGGATCGCGCGCCACCGCCTCTTCGCGCAGGGCCACGAATCCGCGCTTCTCCAGCGCGCGCAGCGTCTGGTTATCGAGCGATGTTTGGCGCAGAAGTTCGGCGGCCGAAATTGGGCCGGAAAAATTCGAAACCGCCTCGAGCAATTCGGCCTGGCGCGGAGCCCGCAGCCGCAATGTTTCGATATCTTCCGCGGAAATTTCTTTCGGCGCGGTCACGAATAATTGCCTTTTCCATCCGACCTCGGCCCGGCGAATCACCTGCGGCAGTAGGCTCCGCATGACCGCTTCGATCGGGCAGCAGTAATACGTGCTCATCCATCTCGCGAGCTCGACGAGCGTTTCGCTCAGCGCTGGTCTATCGCCCACGAGCGCTTCGATCGGCCGAATGCCTTCGGCGGAGCTTTCAGTGAGTAATGCAACCACAGTCGCGAGCGCCGACTTCTCGCGAAATGGCACGCGCACTCGCGAACCGATGCTGACCCGGTCCGCAAAAGTTTCCGGCACGAGATAATCGAGCTCGCGATGGATTGATCGATCGATGATGACGCGCGCGTAAGAAGCGTTCACGGTTTCGGGTGAGGCGGAAAATTCGTTGATCGATGAATCGATGCGTGGGTTGCTGTTGAGGTGAGTTTCTCCGCGTCCAGTCAGTTATCCAGCTTTTCGCGTGTCTCCCGTCAGGGCAGGCAGACCGCGCCGCGCCCCTGCCACAAGAATTCATGACTCGATTCCTGTTTAAAGTGATCATCTGCGCGCTGCTCGCAACGGCCGCGAGCATCGCCTATCTCTCGACCAAATCAGGGGATCCCATCTACACACTTCAGGAGTGGATCAGCCCCGCGCGTTTCCAACAGCACGACGCGCTGATTCGATCCGTTGCGGCCGAGCATCATCTTGATCCGATGCTGGTGAAGGCAGTCGTTTGGCGCGAAAGCCGTTTCGATGCCCAGAAGTTCGGCAGCGCTGGAGAACGCGGCCTCATGCAGGTCAGCGAAAAGGCGGCACAGGAATGGGCCCGTGAAAATCGCGCCGAGAATTTTCGCGTTGAGGAGTTGTTCGACCCGAAAATCAATCTCGAAGCGGGAACGTGGTATCTGCGGCGGGCGGTGCAGCATTGGGAAAATCAGGCGGATCCGATTCCCTTCGCGCTTGCGGAATACAACGCCGGCGCCAGCCGAGCGCAGCGTTGGGCTGGCGGCGATGACGGCGTCATTCCACCGGACACTTTCCGGGCGAACATCGATTTTCCCGGAACGCGAAAGTACGTCGATTCCATTATCGCGCGCTTTGAATTCTATAAGCGGCGGGGACGAATGTAGCGAGCAAGCGCTGTTGCGGCGTTCTGTGAACACCGACGCTCAACGAATTCGGCGGTCATAGACCGCCGCTACAGTTCCGAAATCGACGGAAAGAAATTCTCAGTTATGAGTGGAACGATGGACAAGGCGACGATCGCGGACGTGCTGGAGAAGATCGCGACGCTGCTCGAATTGAAGGGTGAAAATCCGTTCAAGATTCGAGCCTACACAAACGCGGCGCGCTCCCTCGAAACCTGGGGCGGCAACATTTCCGACCTGCGCGACGAAGAGACACTCGAAAAGATTCCAGGCATCGGCAAGGCGATCGCGGCGAAAATTAAGGAGTTGGTGGAAACCGGCTCGCTGCGCTTCTTCGAGGATCTGCGGTCGGAATTTCCTGCTGAAATTCTTGAGCTTTTCTCTCTTCCCGGCCTTGGCGCGAAAAAGATCAAAGCGCTGCATGAGCAGCTGGGAGTGAGCTCGATTGCCCATCTTCAGGCAGCTTGCGAATCGGGCCGGGTCGCGGACCTGCCCGGCTTCGGAAAAACGACGCAGGAAAAACTTGGCCGGGCGATCGCTGAACGGACGAAGCACGCCGGATCCTTTCGGCTTGGGAGCATCGCCGCCGAAGCTGAGACGTTGCAAGCGGATCTGCGCGCTCATCCCGACGCGCTCCATGTTTGCATTGCCGGGAGTTATCGACGGAAAAAGGAGATTGTTCGTGACCTTGATTTCATCGTGGCTACTTCCGCGCCCGCGGAGATCACAGCCATTTTTGTCAAACACCCGCTGGTCGAATCGGTCATCGCGCAGGGGCCGACGAAATCGAGTGTGCGGTTGCGCTCCGGCATTCAATGCGATCTGCGTGTCGTGAGCGGGACGGAGTATCCGTTCGCGCTCAACTATTTTACCGGGAGTAAGGAGCACAACATCGTGCTGCGAAGCCGTGCGCTGCAACGCGGATGGACGCTTAATGAATATCGAATCGCTCCGGTCCCGCCCGAGGCCGCTTCAAAAGGCAAAAAAGTAAGAGCGAAAATTCCTGAGGTGCGGGAAGAGGCGGACTTGTATCGAGCGCTCGGTCTCGATTACATCCCGCCGGAGCTGCGGGAGAACTGCGGCGAATTCGAAGCTGCCTCTGCCAGAACCCTGCCGCGCCTGGTCGAGGCGGAAAACCTGCGCGGCACTTTCCATTGCCACACCACCGCGAGCGACGGCCACAATTCGCTCGAAGAAATGGCGGCGGCGGCGCAGGCGCTCGGATTGCAGTACCTCGGCATCGCCGATCACAGCCGCAGCTCGATCCAGGCGCGCGGGCTCGATGCCGCGCGGTTGCGCACGCAAGTCACAGCGATCCGAAAGCTCAATCGCGAATTCGACAATTTCCGGCTCTTCGCCGGGGTCGAATGCGATATTCTCCGCGACGGCGCGCTCGATTTCGACGACGAAGTCCTCGCCGAACTCGATTACGTCGCGGCGTCAGTGCACTCCGCTTTCACTCTCTCCGAAGCGGACATGACGCGGCGCATTATTCGCGCGATGAGCAATCCGTTTGTGACGATGCTGGCGCATCCGACCGGAAGGCTCTTGTTGAAGCGCGATCCGTACGCGGTCGACATTCCTGCGATTATCGATACAGCCGCCGAGACCGGTACCTGGATTGAAATTAATGCCGCGCCGAAACGCCTCGATCTAGATTGGCGCTGGTGGCCACTCGCAAAGGAAAAGGGAGTAAAGTGCGTGATCAACCCGGATGCGCATCGAACCGAGCGGCTTCAGGAATTATGGTTTGGGATCGGGGTTGCGCGCAAAGGCTGGCTCACGAAAACGGACGTGATGAATTGTCTGCCGCTCGGGAAGATTGAGAACGAGCTGGGGAGGAAGCGCGCGGAAATGACGCGCCGCAAATGACGTTGTCATCCCGAGCCGCGCAGACGGCGAGGGCCTCACAATTGGCTGAAGCGCTACCGCGTCATGGACGGCGTGTAATACGGATAACGCGCCATCTGTTTCGCATGACGGACCTGTGAGTGCGAGGTCCCTCGCCGTCTGCGCGACTCGGGATGACACGCGACTCCATTTCTCCTTAGGCCACTTTCTCGCGCTGCGGCATGAACATCGTCAGGCATTTGCACGCGCCGCCGGCTTTGAGGAATTCGGTCATCGGGAGCGGGTGGCAGGTGTAGCCGCGATCACGTAACGTCGTGACCAGCTTCGGGGCGCCTTCTGGCAAAACGATGTCGCGATCGAGCACGACGGCGTTGCAGGAAAAATGCACGGCTTCTTCCGGCGCCACGTCGATCAAATCGCGCAGGTGATCCCGGATCGCGCGCTGTCCATATTCATCGAACGCGGCCGGAAACCAGACGGCGCCACCATCCGGCAGCGGACAAAAGCAGGTATCGATGTGATAAAAGCGCGGATCGACCAACTCGACCGAGATGACAAGGCAGCCCAAAATATCAGCGACGGCACGATGCGAATTGATGTCGGACCGAAACTTGTACCCGCAAAAAAGTACGTCGCCGCTGAAGAGAGCGTCCCCTTCCCCTTCGAAATAAAGATTTTTTGGCAACCAAACAATCTCATAGCCATGTTCTTCCATCCAATGCGCGAAGTGGGGCGCTTCGCCTGCGCGTTCTTCGTGTCGAAAATTGCTTGGGATGAAACGCTGCCCGACCGTGAGACCGGCGTTTGCGGTGAAAACCATGTCGGGAAGTTTCGGCTGCGGCGGGACTAGCTCGACCTGGCAATCGAGCTTGGAAAGCGTTTCAAACAGACCCTTCCACTGCGCCTGAACCAACGGCGTGTCAGCGCCCCGCGCGCGGCTCATCCACGGGTTAATCTCGTACTCGATGCCGTAATGATCCGGCCGGCAGAGAAGTAGTTTGCGCATAATCCGAAACGGGTTAACGCGGCCGGTCACTCGATCCGGAACCGTCTCCCAGATCCGGCGCCAGGTAACCTGTCAGCTCTCGCAGGAATGGCTCGATATCCGCAACCAGACCCACCGCCTGAAAGGTTCTGCGATCGGTCAGCTTACTGACCACGGCAGGATTTATGTCCACGCACAACGTTTTCACCGTTGCCGGCAGCAGATTTGCGACTGCCATCGAATGCAGCATCGTTCCCATCATCAGCGCAATCGTGACGCCGGTAATCTTCTCCCGCATCGCGTCCTGTGCTGCGAGCGTATCAGTAATCACTTCAGGTAACGGTCCGTCATCGCGGATCGAGCCCGCGAGGACGAACTGGACGCCGTGCCGGATGCATGCGGCCATGATCCCGCGTTGGACCAGGCCGGTTTCGACCGCTCGCGCGATGCTCCCCGCCTGCCGGATGGCATTGATCGCCCGCATCTGATTTTCGTGGCCCCGGTGAATGAGGGAGCCTTGCTCCAAATTCACGCCGAGCGACGTGCCGAACAACGTGTTCTCGATGTCGTGGACGGCAATGGCGTTTCCAGCAAAAAGAAGATCGACGTAACCCCACTCGATTAGTTTTTCCAGATGCTCCGCGCCGCCCGTATGCACGAGGGCGGGACCGGCGACGACCAGGATCTTGCCGCCTTCCCTCCGTGCGCGTTGTAATTCACGCGCCATCTCGCGAATCACCCCGCTCTTCGGTTTCTCCACTGAAATACTCGTCGCCATGAACTCAAAAACATCGGTGCGCGCAGTCGAACGCTGTAAGGGCGCGACTTTGATTCCCTGATGACCGACCACGACCTGCATGCCACGACGAACTTCATGGAACTTGCTCGCGGTGGCGCGGCCCGCGCCTCGGTCCACCACGATCACGCAATCCATCATCGCCGGGTGCACTTCGATTTCAGCTCCGTCGACGCTGACGAATGTTTGCTGGTTCGTTGTGACGTAGAAATCCTGGGGAAACACTCCATCCGCGGGTGCGGGGGCTAGCTGCACGTCAGCTTTTTCAATGACATCGGCGCCGTGCTGCCGCAAGCGCAGCACAATGTCATCCAGGGCTTCGTGCGTTGGCGCGGAGACTTCGATCCGCGCGTAACTTTGGTCGACCCGATTCTGCCCAATCTTGATCTCGCCGATCCTAAAACTTCCGCCCTGGGTCAGAATTTGATCCAAGACTTTCGGCAGAATCAGGGAATCGATGATATGGCCGCGCAGCTCGACCGTCTCGGAAAACATCCGAGAATTTAGCGCAGGGATGCGGTCACGCCAGTCCCAGGCACCGGGTCGACAAGGCCAATCCAGCTAGCGGGCTCGTTTGTAAGTAGAGAAGTCTTCGACAAACGAGCGCATGATTCACGAGCAATTGCCGGCGGTAATCAGGAAAATCACGCGAATGCTCGCGGTGAAGCCTGAATATTTCGTCACGCATCCTTCCGAACTGAAAATTGTCCAAGCGCTTTCGGATTCTGAATTGCGCGATCTCGCGCAGGAGCACGGTTGGCGTTTCGTGCGCCGCGTAGGCGGCAGGCAAGTAGAGTTTTATAACGACACGGGCGTCGCCTATCGGCCACTGTAAACACAGCGGTCTTCCGGCGCGCAGATGTGCTCCGACAGACCCGGGTGGCTAGAGTTCTTTCGTCCCTTCGCCGCTGGAAAAAAAACCGGTGAGCGGGCTCGTGGCTGAAGCGCTCGATCTTGTTTCGGCCAATCCAATTTCGCGCGCTTCGCGGCCAGCCTCAACGGCCTTGCGAAACGCGTGGGCCATTCGGCTCGGATCGGAGGCGATCGCGATCGCCGTGTTCACCAGGACTGCATCAGCGCCCATCTCCATCGCCTCCGCGGCCTGGCTCGGCGCGCCGAGACCGGCATCGACCACCACCGGCACCGTCGCTTGTTCGATAATGATTTCGATCTGCGCGCGCGTTTCGATCCCTCGGTTGCTGCCGATCGGCGAACCGAGCGGCATCACGGTCGCGGTGCCGACATCTTGCAGGCGTTTCGCCAGCACGGGATCCGCGTTGATGTAAGGCAGGACGACGAAACCTTCTTTCACGAGGATCTCGGCCGCGGCCAAAGTCTCGACGGGATCGGGCAGCAGATAACGCGCGTCTGGATGAATCTCGAGCTTGATCCACTTGGGCAATCCGGCCGCGGCGGCCAATCGCGCCAAACGCACCGCTTCGGCGGCGTTGCGTGCGCCGCTCGTGTTCGGCAAGACGAGAAACCGCTTCGGATCGATAAACTCGAGGATGTTTGCGAACGGATCGCCGCGACCGGAAATATCGGCGCGGCGGAGAGCAACGGTCACAATCTCCGTTCCGCTCGCGATGAGCGCATCGCGCATTAACTCGTTCGAGCCGAATTTTCCCGTGCCGACCAGCAGCCGCGACGTGAATTCACGATCGGCGATTTTCAGCTTCGATGGCTTGTCGGACATGGCTGCAACCTATCACAAAGTTCGCGCCCTCGAAATCGTGGAACGCCTGACAATTGCCGCTTGTACGAAAAGGCAATCCATCCGAATTTCGTTCGTGACATCGTTCGACTTGCGCCACGGCGACTGCCTCCAGGGAATGGGGCAACTCCCCGAAGCATCGATCGATCTCGTCGTCACCTCGCCGCCTTACAATCTCGGCATCGCCTACGGTCATTATTCGGATCGACAAGACCGCGAAGGCTATCTCGATTGGTGCCACGAATGGGCAGCGCAGATCCGGCGACTCCTGAAACCTGCGGGTTCATTGTTTCTCAACCTCGGGGCTTCACCTTCGAATCCATTGCTGCCGCACGAACTCATTCTGCGGTTGCGCGACGCATTCGTCCTTCAGAATACGATCCATTGGATCAAGGCGATCACGATCGAAAGCGAGCAGGGCGAACTTGTTTCGCGCGGGCATTTCAAGCCAATCAGTTCGCCGCGCTATCTCAACGACTGCCACGAATACATTTTTCATCTGACTCCCGATGGTCGCACTCCGATCGATCGCCTGGCCCTGGGTGTTCCGTACGCCGACAAGAGTAACATTGCGCGCTGGAGCCACACGGGCGGGAGCGATCGTCGTTGCCGCGGCAATACGTGGTTCATTCCTTACAAAACCATCAGCCGTCGCGCGAAAGATCGTCCGCATCCGGCGACATTTCCGGTCGAACTCGCGACGAACTGCCTTCGCTTACACGGGCTGCGAGACGACCTGGTGATGCTCGATCCGTTCCTCGGCATCGGGAATTCCGCAATCGCGGCGAAGCGTTGCGGCGTGAAGAATTTTATCGGATTCGAGATTGATGAAGGGTACTTGGCCGAGGCGAAACGGCGGGTGGCCGGTCCCGACAAGAATTCCTAAACGGATGCTTCCTGGATCGCTTTCAGCAGATTTTCCGGTTCGTCGGTGCCGAGGCAGAACCGGCGGCCGTCGCGCAGCGTGATCTCGACCGCCTTCCACCCCGAAACATTGTAGAGCCAGCCATGCGGAGTGAGGCGGATGCCCCACCCGTACCACCAACGAACAGGAATTGGACGAACGGAGGCTACGTCTGCGAGCCTCACTTTTTTTCTAATTAATCCGGGGCCGAAACTTGCGCGGAGCGCGCCCTCCTCAATCACAATCGTGAGCGTGGAAAAGAGCGCGCCCACGAGAAGAACGATACCGCCAGTCAAAAGATAACTCACTGAGCTGGGTCGAAATGCAGCCGCCAGCACCATCGCTAATCCACCCGCCCCAAGGCCGAGGACGATCGCCCACCCGAACTGCGTGTGTTGATAATTTTTCATTTGTTTCACCGGCGTTTAGGACATCAACTTAAGATCATTCGGCCCGGCGGCTTCAGGGCGGCTTCCGGACGGGACAAACTTTTCGAGCGGCTTCACGAGATTTCCCGGCAGCGGCCGGACGCGATCGTAAATCCGGTCCGCGAGCGGCTTCGCCACGAGGTAACCGGCGGCGAACATTTCCAATCGCGCGTCGAGGTTATCGATGTAGCTGAGCGCCATCGCCTCGGGTGTCTTCGGACTAACGGGCGAGCCGAATTGCGGTTCGCCGTGATGCGCGCCGATTAGATGCAACAGGTGCATGCGCACGTCTTCCGACGCGGGAACAAGAGCATTCCAGGCGCGTGCACTTTCTTCGGTCTGCACTTTTCGCCAAAGCGAATTAACCAGCTCGAGTCCAATCGAGATGTGTCCAATTAACTCGCCACGTTCGTCGTAACCCATCGTGAATCCCGTTTCCGGCAGATGATTTTCCCAAAGCTTCCCGGAGTCGTGGAATAAGACGCCGGCGATGAGGAGATCGACATTCAACTCCGGATAAAGCGGCGCAACCTCCATCGTGACGCGCATCATCTGTGCGGTGTGTTCCACGAGCCCGCCCCGGCGCGCGTGGTGATAGGAACGCGCGCCGGCCGTGCGGCGAAAACGGTCGCCGTGTTCGCTCAGAAACGCTTCGCAGAGAGCCCGTAAACGCGGATCGCCGATCGCCCGGCTCCGTTCGCCGATGTAGTGCCAATCGGCCGATTGTTTCGCGCGCAGGTCAGGCGGTCCTTGTAAAAGCTCGGACCGCTCCTGTGCGGTGAGATTTCGCACCTTCCACTTTTTCGCATCGAGCCCGAATTGCTGGTGTTGCTGAAATTCCCCGCTCAGCTCGATAAAATCAGAAGCCTTCAGCGATTCGCACGCTTTGAATTCCGGATGATCGCTCCAGACCCGCAACGTCATCCGGTCGGCGGCGTCCGCGAGGCGCAACTCACAATATGGTTTCTGCTCCCGCGTGACTTTTGCTGAGGCGCCTTCCACTTGCACATGGACGCGCGCTTCCACCGCGCCGCTCTGCGCCGTGCGTCGACGGATCTCTATCAGGGTCAGTAACTCCATCTTTCTGTAGCGGCGGTCTATGACCGCCGGTTCTGGTGGGGAATCTCCACCGTCGTTCTAAACTTTACGGCTTGGCGACGCCAATCACTCCGCAGGCGAGGCGACCACCGGCATTGCCAGTAGGTTGCGACCAGTCGTCGACCTTCTCGTGGACAATCACGCCATGGCCGAGAATGGAGTTTTCGCCGCTCAGTTTGAGCATGCTGTCTTTCAATTCCAGATGCGCTTTGCCGCTGCTGTCCGCTTCGAGATTCCCGAGATCGCCGGCATGGCGTTCGGCCGCATCTGGAGCGCCATGCGGCTTTTTCATCGGATTGAAATGGCCGCCGGCAGAAGAAGCATCTGCAGCCGAGCAATCGCCGAACTCATGAATGTGGAATCCATGTTTGCCCGGCGTAAGTCCAGTGATGTCGGCGACTACCTGCACCGTGTCGCCCACTTGGGTAAACGTGACCGTCCCCATGACCTGGCTGCCGGAGGCCGAATGCAGAACGGCGATCGCCTTTTTCGTCTCCTGCGCGGAAGCGAAGGAAGCAAGCGAGCAAACCGAAATAACGGAAAGAACCGTCAGGGCGAAATGATTGCGGAATTTCGTTTTCATATTCCCAAGTCTAGGACGCGAATGCAGGAAAGGAAATGGCTTTGCTTGGCCGGGTCGGTCAATCGATCAGGCGTTGCGCGATTCCCGAGTAGGCGTCGATCCGTCGATCGCGCAGGAACGGCCAGTGCGTTCGATGTTCGTCGATGCGAGCCCATTCGATTTCCGCCATGACAATCTCTTCGCGATCGATGCTGCCTTTCGCGATGATCTCACCGCTGGGCGCGACGACAAAACTTTGTCCCCAGAACTCGATCCCAGCTCCTCCGGCTGGCGCTTCGTGCCCGACGCGATTTACCGCCGCGACGTAGCAGCCGTTCGCAATCGCGTGACTGCGTTGCATCGTTTCCCACGCGGAGTATTGCGCGGTGCCGTATTTTTCCTTCTCGGCCGGATGCCATCCGATCGCCGTCGGATAAAACAAAATCTGCGCACCGCGGAGCGCGGTCAGTCTGGCGGCTTCGGGGTACCATTGGTCCCAGCAAATGCAGACGCCGATTTTCCCATGCGCGGTCGGCCACGCCTGAAAGCCAAGATCGCCTGGAGTGAAATAAAACTTTTCGTAGTAAGAGGGATCATCCGGGATGTGCATCTTGCGATACTTGCCCAGGTATTGCCCGTCAGCGTCAATGATGGCCGCGGTGTTGTGATAAACGCCCGCAGTCCGCTTCTCGAAAAGGGACGCGACAATCACCACGCCGGTTTCCCGCGCGACTTTCTCCAGCTCAGCAGTCGTCGGCCCCGGAATCTCTTCGGCCAGCGCGAAATTCGCATGGTCCTCCACCTGACAAAAATATTGCGAGCGGAACAACTCCGGCAGACAAACGATCCGCGCGCCTTGCTTCGCCGCGTCACGAATTCGCGCGATCGCTTTCTCCAAATTTGCAGACGGTTCGGGCCCGCACTGCATTTGCACCAGGGCCACCCTGGAGCTTCGGTCGGACATCGCGCTACTTCACCGAGTCGGCCGGGACGATTTTGATGCTCTCGACCGTAACGCGTTTGGTCGGCTTACTCTTCTCGCCAGAGCCGCTCATGGTCACTTCGGTGTCGCCGATTTTGCCCAAAACGTCGTCTCCCTTAATCAGTTTGCCGAAAGTCGTATACTGACCGTCCAGCTGGCTGACGTTTCCGAGGCAGATGAAAAACTGGCTGCCGGCGGAATCCGGATCACTGGAGCGGGCCATCGAAAGCACGCCACGCTCATGAGATTTCTTGTTGAACTCTGCTTTGATTTTGTAACCGGGGTCGCCCGTCCCATAGCGGGCCTCGTTCTTCAAATCTTTCGTCAGGGGATCGCCGCCCTGGATCATGAACCCCTTCACGATCCGATGGAATGCGGTGCCATCGTAGAACCCGGATTTCGCCAGCTTCTTGAAATTCTCGACCGTCTTCGGTGCGACATCGGACCAGAACTCGGCTACCATTTCGCCTTCGCTCGTCTTGATTACCGCTACTTCTTTCTTGTTGGATTCATTCATGGGAGCCGTTTCTTTTTTTTCCTCGCTGCGCAGTGGCGTGGCGCCAAGGGCCAATCCGATCATGCAATAAAGCAACGTAAGTTTCATAGTTTGATCCTACCGTTCAACCTCCAACCTTCAACTCCGAGATCGCATCGCACTCTTCCGCGCGTTTCTGTTCCGCCCCATTGCTGGCGTGATATTCCTGGAGCGTTTTCACGCGAAGATTGCTCCGCTGGAGCGAACGAATCCCATTCGCGCTTGCCTGGGCGGCACGAATCGTGGTCATGATCGGGATTTTCCGCGCAAGCGACGCGTTACGAATCCGAACCTCATCTTCACGGGGGATCTTCCCGCTCGGCGTGTTAATGATGAAATTGATCTCTCCGTTTCTGACCAGGTCAAGCACATGTGGCCGTCCTTCGCGAATCTTATGGACCTTGGTGACGGGCACCTGCGCGGCCGCAAGCATTGCGGCGGTACCACTCGTGGCGATGATCTTGAAACCGAGCCCAACGAACTCGTGCGCCAGCGAAATAACATTCGGTTTATCATCGTCTTTCACGCTGATGAAAACGTTTCCGGCCTTGGGTAACGCCGGGGGCGCGGCCATCTGCGACTTTGCGTAAGCCAGGCCGAGATCGGCGTCGATTCCCATCACTTCGCCGGTCGATTTCATTTCTGGCCCCAGCGCAATATCAATGCCCTGGTAGCGCAAAAACGGGAAGACCGCTTCTTTCACCGAGAAATGCTTCGGGACGATCTCCTTCGTGAATCCGAGATCGGCGAGCTTCTTTCCCGTCATCACCTTGGCGGCCAATTTCGCCAGCGGCACTCCGATCGCCTTGCTCACAAACGGCACGGTCCGCGAGGCCCGCGGATTTACTTCGAGCACGTAAACGTCTTCGCCCTTTACTGCGAATTGCACGTTCATGAGTCCTTGCACCTTTAATTCACGAGCCATCGCTTTGGTTGCGGTCGCGATCTCTTTCAGCACCGCTTCCGAAAGCGAGAACGTGGGAATCACGCACGCGCTGTCGCCGCTGTGAATCCCTGCCTGTTCAATGTGCTCCATGATGGCGCCGATCACGCTGATCTCGCCATCTGCGATGCAATCGACATCGACTTCGATCGCGTCCTCCAGAAAACGATCCACCAGCACCGGCCGATCCGGGCTGACCTCGATCGCGTTCTGCATGTAGCGGAAAAGATCTTCAGCGTTGTAAACGAGTTCCATCGCGCGGCCGCCGAGCACAAACGACGGACGCACCAGCACCGGATAGCCAATTTTTTGCGCGATCGAAATCGCTTCCTCGGCGCTGACGGCTGAGCCGCTCGGCGTTTGTCGCAGCCCGAGTTTATCGAGCATCGCGGCGAATAATTTTCGGTCTTCCGCCATCTCGATGCTTTCCGGTTGGGTGCCGATGACCGGAACGCCCGCGGCCTTCAACCCTTCCGCCAGATTCAGCGGCGTCTGCCCGCCGAACTGCACGATGACACCTTCGGGCAGTTCCTGGTCGTAGATATTGAGTACGTCTTCGAGTGTGAGCGGCTCGAAGTAGAGTTTGTCGCTTGTATCGTAATCGGTCGAGACCGTTTCCGGATTCGAATTGACCATGATCGTTTCGAATCCGAGCTCCCGCAGAGCGAACGCGGCGTGCACGCAACAGTAA
>DASVJK010000139.1:0-5096 GCA_036385955.1 Chthoniobacterales bacterium
CGCGATCTTCCATGTTGATAAAAAGGAAAAATTCCGTGCCTTTCTCGAGACGCGCGAGAGACCGGACCATGCCCAAAAGGTAGCGATCAATGCCACTCGCCCTGGCGTTCAACGCGGTGAGATCAATGGCGACTCTCATGAGATACTCAAGACCTCGCTCACGTGCTGTTGGATTTCCCGAAGCATCCGCGCTTCACCGAAGAGCGCGAGGGCGCGCGCTTGTCCGCTGGCCGCCATGCGTTCTGCCTCCACTGGATCCGAGAGAATTCGAAGGATTGCCTCCGCTAGTTCCGCCGAACTTCCGGGTGTGACCAGAATTCCACTCACACCGTGCTCAATGATCTCCGGGACGCCCCCTGCGTCAGTCGCGATCACGGGGCGCCGGGCGAGCATCCCTTCGACCACAACGCGGCCGAATGGCTCGGGGTCGGTCGAGACATGAACAATGCAATCGACCAGGCGAATGAGTTGCGGGACGTCTTCGCGGAAGCCGAGGAAGTGCACACGATCCGCGACTCCCACCTCACGCGCGAGAAGACGGAGTTCGTTTCCGTAAACCGCATCTTCTTCAACCCCGACGAAAACTGCGACCAGCAAGGGAATGTCTGCGAGCGCCCGCAGGATCACCTCTTGCCCTTTCCATCGCGTGATTCGGCCGAAGACGCCGAGCGTGCGCGACCCCTCCAGGCGCAGTTCGACGCGTAATGCAGTGAGGTCGCTGCGGTCGAGAAATGGAGTCGCGTTGAATCCGTCGTATGCCACCTGGACGAGATCACGGCGCCCTCCGGCAGAAACGTATGCAGCCGCGGTGGCATTGGAATTTGCCAGGATTCGAACCGCGGTTCGATTTGCAACCCTCACGAGAAGCCGGATTGCCCGCGAGCTGAAGTGAGTTTCATCCAGCAAGTCGTGCAGGAACCAGATAACCGGCTTTCGCCTAACGAGACGTGCAATGCCGCTGACGAGCAGGGCCTTGGGCGAGTTCGCGTAAATCAAATCAGCTCCGCGCGCGGCTTGTGCTGTGAACCGCGCCAATCGAAGAACGGCCGCGACGTTGCTTGCGCTGAAACGCGGGCCCTCAAGTCTGATACCGCGCATAGCCCATGCGCTCGGAAAAACACGGACCTGGACGCCGGCCGCTTCAAGCGCGTGCCGAAATGGGCCGTCGGCAAACAGCACAACAGTCGATGTCTCACGAAAATGGCGCGCAATCGTGAGCAGGTGCAACTCCGCGCCGCCGATAATCGCGGTGTGATGCAGGAAAAGAATGCGCGAGGCCATTCGCTTTCATCTGCTGCGCAGATGTTGTTTCAGCCGCCGCAGTGTTTCCCGCACCCCATGCGTTTTGAAAACGCGCCAGGCCGACTCGACCGCCAGGCGGGTATCAGCGGCGGGTGCAGCGACGTGCGTCAGGCGCGGCTGATCGCAGAAACGGGCCAGCGGTTTGACGGCATCATCCCAGTTGAAGAGGCGACGGTCTTCGACAATACGAGCGCGGCAACTCGCGGCGAATTCCGCATCGGTTGAGATATGTTCGATCGCGCCCGCGAGTGCCTCAGCATCTCCCGCCGGAACGACAATCCCGAATCCATGCTGCGCTACCATTTCGGCCATTACGTCCCCCTCAGTGCAAACGATCGGCAACCCGGCCCAGACGCAGTCCAGCAGACGCGTGCGATAAGCGAAGCGGCTCTCGAGGTTTGCGCGGTGTGTGCTCACTGCCGCGTCACACTCCGCGAGATAGCTCCCGCGCTCAGCAAATGAAATGTAATCATCAATGAAGTGGACGGATTGCTCATCGAGCTGCGATCGCCTGGCGAGGGCGCGTGCTTTTCCCGCCGCTGAGGGATCGATGTGTCCTTCGCTGGGATGCCTGCCAGCAAAAAGCACGAGGTGAATTCCTGGTGATCGTTGTGCGACGATGCGCATTGCGTTCATCACAATCAAGGGATCGGTCCAATCCCAGATGCCGCCAGGCCAGACGATGATTTTCTCTGCTCGTGCGAGAGCGGGAATGACCCCACTCAGAACGGAGTGACCACTGGTCTCCGATGGGGGAGGAGTTGGATCGATTCCGAACGGAACAACGTCGACCAAATCGCGCAGTTCCGGATCAGCCGCGGTGGAAGCGGTAACACGTCCGTTCGCCACGAGCGCACCTAACCAAAAGTCGCGTTGCCGTTCTGAAGCGCAGATGAAGAAGTTGCCTCGACGCAGAACATGGTTGATGAGCTGGACCTGGCCACGCAGCTGCCCCACAGGATTTTCTGCGGAGGCGCCGGGAGCTGTTTCCATCAGCTCAAATAAGACTGGATCGTAAATATCGAAGACGAGCGGAATCCTCGTCGTCCGGAGGAACGGAAGTCGGACCAGTCCGTGGAGTGGGAGAACGGTGCAAGCAGCGGTTTTCAGAAGCGGCCCAAGTGTCTCGCGCGGGCACGCGCTGTTGAACGGCCGGATTGGAAACGGCTGATCTGGATGACCGTCTTCAACGTGGGCCGCGGCGATTGTCGGTAGATGGCCCCTGCTGGCCAGCGCGCGGGCGAGACCCAGGACGCGAATAGCAGAGCCGCCAATTCGTGGTCCGATCACATCGAACGTGATGAGGAGAATTCGCCGCGCTGCGCCCGTCACTCGCTGACGCAAGCATTAACCCGGTGCGGATGAAAGTTCTAAATCCCTGCCGCGGCGCAAATCTTTCGAACACGATAGGTTGACGCTTCTCGCGGCGAACGGTATGACGGGAGACGCTTTCTATGGAGCGACTCCCTCATGCAGATGCTTCTGCGCTCACCTTCAGCGTTGTCGTTCCAGTGTGGAACGGCATTGCGCATCTGGCGGCGTGTCTTGAGGCGCTCGCGGCGTCGACTCGAAAACCGGATGAGATTGTAGTGGTGGATGACGGTTCCGACGACGGCTCGGCTGCGATCGCACGCGCGCATGGCTGCAAAGTTGTTTGCGTCCCAAGTGGGCCCTTGGGGCCCGCGACGGCTCGCAATCGCGGAGTGAGTGCAAGCTCTGGAGAGATCATCGTTTTTGTTGACTGCGACGTTGCGGTGCACCCGGAGACGCTCGGCCTGATGGAGCAACAGTTTCTTTCCAACGCAAATCTGTGCGGGCTCTTCGGTTCATACGACGATCGGCCGACCGAAGCCGGATTAATCTCAGGCTATAGAAATCTGCTGCATCACCACGTCCATCAGC
Organism: Chthoniobacterales bacterium; assembly: GCA_036385955.1. GTDB lineage: Bacteria > Verrucomicrobiota > Verrucomicrobiia > Chthoniobacterales > UBA10450 > AV80. The sequence goes on from DASVJK010000139.1 coordinate 3,205, forward strand.
GAAGCCAGCGCGAGGCGTCCACGTTCTGGGCAGGTTGCGGTGCGATTCGAAGGGAGGCGTTCCAGACGGCGAATGGATTCGACGAGACTTATCGATGGGCCAGCATCGAGGACATCGAGCTCGGCCTGAGGTTGCGCCGCGCAGGTCATCGGTTGGTGCTTTGCCCGGAGATTCAGGCAACACACCGCAAGCGATGGAGCTTTTTGCAGGTGATTCATACCGATGTCTTCCGTCGCGCGATCCCGTGGACGAAATTAATTCTGAGTCAGGGTTCACTGCCTAACGACTTAAATCTTCGAATGGAAAACCGTGTCAGCGCGATCGCAGTGTGGACGCTCCTGCTATTGCTGGCCTTCGGGGTGGCGAACCTGTCGCTGTTGTGGGCTGCCATAATTCCGATCGCGCTTCTTCTTGGGTGTAACTGGGCCCTTTACCGACTTTTCCATCGGCAGCGCGGATTTCTCTTCTCGTTAGGCGCAATCGGTCTCCACTGGCTGCATTATCTCTACACCTGTGCGACGTTTGTCAGCGTGGTTCTCGAATCATCGCTGCGGTCCGTTCCTGGGTCGCCGCGACATCTCCAACCTGAACCTCCGCCCCGTGCTCTGATCGTCCCCGATTGAGAGTCTTCCGGTAGGCGAGGCTTTGTCGACCCGCAACGGCGGCAACTCCGCAGAGAGCGACGCTCTATCAGATCATTTTAGTTTGAACGCAGTGCATTATTTGTGCGATGGCTTTAGACCATGCCAACCGCGCTCAAGTCTTTCATCGAAGTTGCGCCCGATTCGCATTTTCCGATTCAGAATCTTCCTTTCGGAATTTTCAAGCCGGCCCAGGGTAGCCCGCGTGTTGGTGTCGCGATCGGCGAGTTCGTGCTCGATCTGTCGGTTCTCGAGGATCTCGGTCATTTCCGAATACCGGAGTTTCAGGACCGGCATGTTTTCTCGGAAGGTGTTTTGAATGGGTTTCTCGCTCTTGGCCGGCCCGTCTGGAGCAAAGCCCGGGAAGCGATACAGCATTTGCTCGCCGCCGACACAACGACCTTGCGCGATGACGCGGCATTGCGCGGCCGGATCTTCCACGCGCAGAAAGATGTCACGATGCAGCTTCCCGCACGCATTGGCGATTACACCGATTTTTATTCGTCCTATTACCACGCCCACAATGTCGGCACGATGCTGCGCGGCCCCGAAAACGCGCTCATGCCAAACTGGAAGTGGCTCCCGGTCGCGTATCACGGCCGCGCCAGCTCCATCGTCGCGAGCGGCGCGGAAGTGCGGCGTCCGCATGGACAAATCAAGCCACCCGACGCCCCCGCGCCGATTTTTGGTCCGAGCCGCAGTTTCGATTACGAACTGGAAACGGCGTTCTTTATCGGACCTGGGAACGCGCTGGGCGAACCGGTGCCAATCAATGGCGCAATAGATCACATTTTCGGCTTGGTCTTGATGAATGACTGGAGCGCGCGAGATGTGCAGGCTTGGGAATATCAGCCGCTCGGTCCATTTCTGGCCAAAAATTTTTGCACGAGCATCTCGCCGTGGGTCGTGATGCTGGAAGCGCTCGAGCCATTTCGAAAGCCGCTTCCGCCGCAGGATCCAGAACCGTTGCTGTATTTGCGGGCCGCGAACGATTTCACCTACGACATCCAACTGGAAGCGCGTTTGCAGACGGCGTCCATGGATGCGCCGCACGTGATCACGCGCACGAATTTTCAGAATCTTTACTGGAGCATCGCGCAACAACTCGCACATCACACTGTCAACGGCTGCAACCTTCAACCCGGCGATTTGCTGGCGAGCGGAACAATCAGCGGACCTACGGAGGAATCGCGCGGCTGCATGCTCGAACTGACCTGGCGCGGCGCGAATCCGTTGACGCTTCCGAATGGC
>DASVJK010000140.1:0-8274 GCA_036385955.1 Chthoniobacterales bacterium
TTGCCTACGAGCAATGGATCAAAGACCGGAAAATGCGCAACGTCACCGACCTGCGCGATGCCATTTACCACGGAGCCGTCAAACGCGTCCGCCCGAAAGCCATGACCGCCACCGTCATCATCGCCGGCCTTCTTCCAATCTTGTGGAGCCACGGCGCCGGCGCCGACGTGATGAAACGCATCGCCACACCCATGATCGGTGGAGTCGTTACTTCGACTCTGATGGAACTACTCGTCTATCCAGCGATCTTCTTCTTGTGGCGCGCGCGTCGCTTCGCGAAGGAATTGGGAACGGGCAGCGAACATGTTGTAGTACTGCCAGCCCCTGCTTGACCATCTTGAATTTGTGATCTGCAAAACGCTTTCTATCGCAGTCCTCTTCGTCCGGGCGGCACAATGCAGGACGCGCCTCTCACATCGCCGTCAGAAGACAAACATGCCGATCGCAGCAGCAAACATTAGGAGCGTTGTCAGCCCGACGGAGATCAGGGCCAGGCGAGAACTCGGCTGGTTCCGCATGATCTTCCGGTCCGACGCCACGAGCCAAACGCCAACCAGCAGAAAGGGCGCGAGCAGGCCATTGATGACCGCGGTCCAGTAAAGCGCCTTGACCGGATTGACCCCGGAAAAATCGAGCGCAATACCCATGAGAGTCGAGAGGATAACAACGCCATAGAAGGCGCGTGCGGCTGTGAATTTTGCGCCTAAGAGAGCGCCTGCCGTAGAATAGGTCGCAATCCCCGACGGATCATCATCCGCCGCGCCAGTGATCAAGCCCGGTCCAAGGTTTGCAAAGAACCGGACAATTGGATTGCGGCTATCTTTCTTGGAATTCGCTCGTTCGGATCGCTCACCCCCTGGCGCATAGCACGGCCACGCATTAATCTCCGGTGGGGTTTTTCGTTGTGGGACATCGGCATTGATCGCTGCGGCGACCGAAACGCGAACGATGGCGCCCGGCCTTCGCTACAGCCTATGGCCCGAGGTCGTAGACTTCGACCAGGCCGATGCCAGTGCCGCTGTTCAATCCCCGGAGCAGGCCGGTGTAAGGACCCGGCGGCAGCGTCGCGGCTATGGCTGACTCCAGGTTATTGCCCGGAGCAAGACCCGCCGCGGTAATTATCGCGGCTTGTGCCGGGTTGTCGTGCCAGTCGTTATTCGCAATGAGGAGCGTTCCGTTAGCATCGCGCAGCTCCAGGGTCGGATCGGCCACCACATTAGGCACACCCGCGGCACTGAGGCTGGGTCCAAGCCCACGCACTACGACTCTGTCCGTGCCGCTGTTATTGCTCAGGAGGAAGCCCCCAATGACGATGTTGTCACCCGTGCTCACGAAGGCGCGCGTGCTCAGATTGGCCAGTTTCGAGGCTGCTGATTGATTAAGATCGTAGACCTCAATCAAGGCAACACCCGAGGTGTTATTCTTGCCTCTAACGATCGCGGTATACGCTCCCGGATCCAGCGTTGCGTCGATGGCTGATTCCAAATCATTGCTCGGTGGAATGCCAGTGGCTTGGATCGCGGCCTGCTGGGTGTCTCTCCAGTTGTCATTTGTGACGGTGACAAATGCGCCTGGACCGTGCAGTTCCAATACCGGATCGGCGAGCACATTGGGCACACCGAACTGTGACAAGGAAGGTCCTATGGCCCGCAGGAGCACATGCTTGGGAGTGCTGCCCGTAACGATAAAGCCACCTATCCCAACGCCATCACCGGTCTGAACCCGCATCCGAGTCGAGAGGTTGACGGCCTGCGTCGTAGCGCAACTTGTGGTCGTGACTCTTAGCTGGGTGCCGCTCGATGGCAGCGTGCCGGCGCCATTGAAATAAAAGTTCTGTCCGTGGTCGCCGCGTTTGTTCTCAGCGCCCACGGTCAAAAATCCGCCGTTGCCGCTGCCTTGGATCGTGCCGTAGGCAAAGGTAATATCTTCGCCTGGATGACCGTCACCGTTGACACCGATCCAGATCTCGAACGAGTTCGAATTCGCCGTGCTGAATTCCCTTACTGCCGCCCAATCCAGAACGATCCATGTGTCCGTTCCATCGGTCAGGGTCCCGATCCGCAGAGCGCCTGCAACCGAGGGATTGAGGTCGGTCCAGAAAGGCGCCAGGACGTTGTTGGGCTTGGTCGCATTCGGGAAGTTCTGGTTAACAAGGCTGTTGTCCGAGGGATCGGTAACGCCACCGATAATCGCGTAGCCGTTGCTCGAGAAACCTATTTTTGTATAGGTCTCGCCAGCAAACGTGAACGCCGGCACAGTCTCATCAATAATATTGTCGTCGGCTACTCCGGCAACCGGAGGAATGCCAAAAGCGGACAGCGGAAGATAGCCGCCGCCCGGGGAAATCCCGGGAGCGATCGTGACATCGCAGGCTACGATCACAGCGTTTGGCGAGCGGGGCACTTGAATGCCGCTCGAGCGCTGAGATTCCGTAGCGTTCAGGTGGATGTGACTGGGGACCCTGATGGATGGCACCACCCGCGCGTTCTCGGACAGGGGCGCGCGTTCGGGCGAGGTTGAAGATTTTTGGCCAAGAGCGATAACCGCCCCGACAAGCAAGACGCCAAGCGCCAATACGGCGCCGGCACGAACGAGTCTTAGATGGATCATAGTTGTATCTCCTGCTTAGATAGACAAGCCGTTACGCGGACCCGCACGATCGAGCTGAATAAGCAGCGTATGAAACCCGGTGACAAGCGTCAAGAAACGATTCTGGGAAAGCAGGGAGCGTAACCGCCCGACCCTCTGCACGCGCATTGTCGGTGTCGGTCAAGCGTTCCGGCAGCGCGGATTTGAACTGTCGGACTAAGCCTATGGCCCGCGGTCGTAGACTGCGACCAGGCCGATGCCAGTGCCGTGTTCACTCCTGCGAGCAGCGGGCGCATGGTCATACCTTCGGCGTGAACAGGCGGACCTCCAGGAAGGTAACAGTTATGGCGTCGGCGTCCTGGATGCCGGAACCGCCGTGATTGGGGGTGGCGGTGAACTCACGGCCAGTGACAGCAACTCGGAGACTGTGACGAATCTGAACCCTTTCGCCAGCAGCGCATCGAAAGTCTCGGGCATCGCGGTGATGGTCTGCGCGTGGATGTCGTGCGAAAGCATGATCGATCCGGGCTTCGTTTCGTGGATGATCCGCTCCGCGACAATCGACGGCCCAGGTTCCTTCCAATCGAGCGGATCGACGTCCCACAAGATCACTTTGTAACCGAATTCACTGTTCACCCATTGGCGCTGTTTCGGCGTCAGCTCGCCGTAAGGAGGACGCATGATCTTCGGATGCGCACCGATCGCCTGCGTAATGACATCGTCGGTGCGTTGGAGCTGGCTGCGCAAGGCCTCGTTCGAAAGCTTGGCGAGATTCGGATGCGACCACGAATGGTTGCCGATCTCGTGTCCCTCAACGACGGCGCGTTTCAGGATCTCAGGATGCCGCTGTGCATTCTCGCCCAGCACGAAGAAGGTCGCCTTGATTTTTTTCCGTGCCAGCAGGTCTAGGAGCTTCGGTGTCAGTGTCGCGTGCGGGCCATCGTCAAATGTCATCGCGATATAGGGTCCATCCACGTGAACAGAATTGTAAGTGACCTTACCACTCGCGGAAGGCGATGGGGTCGCGGCTGGTCCAGGCCGCTGTGAAGCGTCACGCGGCGATTGCGAATCTGCACTCTGTCCATAGGCGACGCTCGCTAAGAAGCAAAGACAGAGAATAAAGCGCGACAACATCAGAGCAGAGATCGAAAAAATTATTGGGCTAGAGTCGAATCCTGACTTGGCGCGGGGAGCCTCGCGTCCAGCGACCATTTTCTTCCCGCCCCAACCATGAGCAGAAAGACCAACCCCAGCCACATGCACAGGTCAGTGCGCGCTTCGTGGACCATGCTCAGCAATCCGTAGCGCGGCAACTTCGTGAGAGAAAATCCCCAGAAACCTTGGCCGAGCAGAATCGGCATCTTTGTTGAAACGAGCGCGACGCCGATGTCGATCAGCAGCGGAATAGCGGCGAAGCGCGTGAGCAGACCAATAATCACCAACGCGCCGCACACGATTTCGACTCCGCCGACAAACGTCCCCATCACTTCGGGTGACGGGATGCCAATCTTCGCGAACCGGCCGGCCCCGAGTTCTCCCGGATACAGGAATTTGAGAATGCCTTCGACGAGGAACACGCCGCCCACCATCAGACGGATGAGAACTGTCGCCGCGGGCGCATTTGTCTTCAGCAGCCGGCGCATCGTCAGACCTTCGGCGTGAACTGCGCGAGGTCGTAAATGCCGAGCTTCTTCTCGATCTCCGCGACCTTATCGACCATCTTTTCAAAGCCATCATCTCCGAAGAGTTCGTCTTCTTTCTTCTCGAAATCTTCGCCTAACGAATCAAACTCATGTGCGCTAACGATGCCGCGAAACGCCGGAAACAACACCGTATCTTCGCGCGCCTCATGCGGATTGTACATGCGGATGAATTGGCGCATCGAGTCGGATAGCTTGGGCCGGTCATCGGGATTCTTTAACGACTGATTAGTGGCGAACTGCATCGTAATATCGGTCAGCCGACGCCCAGCCTGATGTTGCTGCAAGAGCACATCGACAAGGTCGACAAGCTTGTTTGCCTTCTTGAACCGCGGGAAGAGGAAGTTCTCTTCCAGTTTCTCGTGATAATTCTCTACGAAATCGCGAATGATCCTGGCGGATTGGGCGATCGGCTCCGGTGGCAAATCTTCGTTCGCGTCCATACGCCGCAACGCTTCGCCGTAAACCAGCAAGATGCGCTTCAGCACGCCATGCTCGCGCATCAGATCCTCGGGCGGCGAGACTTCGTTGTTTTTCTTTTCATCTTCCTTCGCGAGCAAAGTGCGCGCGCGCGTAATCATGGACGAGACGATCACGATACCACCTGCTTTGATGAATTTTCTGCGGCTGGAGCCGTCGAGTGATTGCATGTTCGTTAGAGTTTTCCCATTGATTCTAACACAAAGAAATCGCACAAGCCGACTTGTCTGGCCGCAGCCGTCAATTGTCGCGCAGCGTGCAGCAGTCTACAGAGTGCGCGCAGTAGTCGCGACTGATAGTTAAACGGAGCCCCCCGCTGGAGAAATTCAGCGGGGGCTCTTGTTTGCGGTGGGTGGCTATGTCAGCTGCGACGGCGAAGTGCAGCCGCAACTGATCGCTGCGAAAGAGTCTCAACCATTTTCGACACAGAAACGTAACAAAACTCACTTTGTCGGGAGGAGGCCGCGCCTGCTATTTTTCACAGGGAAAAATGCAGACCCTCGATCCACCTACGCGCATTCGGAACCTCCGTGTAGTCAGAACGCCGGTGCTCCGCAGCTTGCGCACGGCGTGGATTTCCGACGTGCACCTTGGAACGCGCAGCAGCAACGCGGGAGCGTTCCTGGAATTCCTGCGCGATCACGATTTCGAGACGCTCTATATCGTCGGCGATCTGATCGATGTCTGGCAGATGCGGCGTGGAATCTATTGGCCGCAGCAGCACAATGACGTCATCCAGAAACTCCTGCGCAAATCGCGCAAGGGCACGCGCATCGTTTACATCCCCGGCAACCACGACGAATTCCTCGCAGGCTTTTGCGGCTACTACGGCCATATCGCGATCGCAAAGCACTTCGTCCACACCACCGCCGATGGGCGGCGCCTTCTGGTTATTCACGGTCACGAATTGGATACCGTCGTGCAAAATGCGCGCTGGCTCGCCTTCGCCGGCGACCTTGGTTATCAGTTTTTGCTTTCGCTGAATCCGCTCATTAATTTCGTGCGCCGCCGCTTCGGCCTCGGCTATTGGTCGCTCAGCGCGTATGCGAAGAAGCGCGTCAAAGACGCGGTCAATTTCATCGGCGAATTCGAAAGCGCGATCGTGCGTTACGCGGAGCGATACGCGGTCGACGCCGTGCTTTGCGGCCACATTCACAGCGCCGGAATCCGCCAATGCGGCGCGGTCACCTACTATAACTGCGGCGATTGGGTCGAGACCTGTTCGGCTCTCGTGGAGAATTTCGACGGCACGATTGAACTGCTGAATTTCAACCCCTTCCAAGCGCCGTCCGCCGCGGACAGGGAAAAACCGGAGTTGGCTGAAGCCTCATTATGACAACGACCAAATATAAACGCGCACGCGCCAAATCCAGGGAGACCTCTCCGGCGAGATTGCTGGAATCGGAATTGGAAAAACTTCGTCGTGATCTGCGGGCCACGGTCCGCGCCTACGCGGCCCGCCTGGAGATCGGTCTGGCCGAGAGCCGGGCGGCGCTCGAATCAAGCAAGCCCGCCGAAGAGTTATCGCGCGAGCGGTTGCATCAGCTTCGCGATCTAACGATCCTCGTGCGTACATGCAAATTGAAGCCAGAGAAGGGCCGGCGCAAAGATCTGCGCAAGATCGATTCCCTCATCGAGGACCTTCAGCTTCTCGTTCCGAACAAGGCTGAACGTTAGAGCGTGATCTCTCCGCGAAACTTCCTTGTCGCCGGCTTTGCGCTCGGGCTCTTCTGTGGCGAGGGCGCGGCCACGAACTGTCGCGCCGCTGGTTTTGCGCCCGAAATTGTGGTGAGCGTCGCGGACCAGGAACTTGCCTTGATTGCGCGAGGGAAAGTCGTAAAGCGATTCCCGGTTTCGACTTCGAAGTTCGGCACCGGCGACGCGGTCGGCAGTTATCGCACGCCGCTGGGGGAAACATTCGTGAGCGCGAAAGTCGGCGATGGATTGCCCGTCGGAGCGGTGATCAAGAACAGGAATGCGACCGGCGAGATCGTAAAAGCCAATGCGCCGGGTCGCGACGCGATCGTCTCGCGCGTAATCTGGCTGCGCGGGATGGATGGCACGACGGCGAATACGCGCGCCCGCTGCATTTACATTCACGGTACCGCCGAAGAGCAGCGCATCGGGCGCCGCGCCAGCTTTGGTTGCATTCGCATGCGCTCGAAGGATGTGATCGTGCTATACAATTTGGTGCACATCGGAACCCACGTTCGGATTTCCGCGAAGCCGCTCCACGAATTTCTCCCGCCCGAGGAGCCCAGCCTTCTCGCGAGAGCGGATTAGCGGTGAACAAGCTCGCTGCTGAATTTTTCGGAACGTTTGCTCTCGTCTTCGCGGGCACGGTTTGCTGGCTGATTTGCCCGGAAAAGTGCTGCGAACCGTTGTCTTTCGCGCCGGACGCACACGATCAGAACGGAAGCGAGGAAATGTGAATATGAACAAACCCAAAGTCCTCTTTATTTGTGTCCACAACAGCGCGCGCAGCCAAATGGCCGAAGCGTTCCTGAACGATATCTGTGGCGCTGAGTTCGAAGCGCAGAGCGCCGGCCTGGAGCCGGGAACGCTGAATCCGCTCGCGGTGGAAGTGATGCGCGAAGCCGGCTTCGACATTTCCAAAAACAAGACGCAGGCCGTCTTCGATGTTCTCAAATCTGGCCAGCTTTTTGCCTATGTCGTCACTGTTTGCAGCGAAGCCGAGGCGGGCGGTTGCCCAATTTTCCCCGGACCCACCCATCGTTTGCATTGGCCTTTTCCCGACCCTTCAAGAGTGGAGGGCACGCCCGAAGAAAAGTTGGAGAAAATTCGGCAGATCCGCAACGCGATTCAGGCGCGCATCGAGCAATTCTGCGCGGAGAATTGCACCCGGCTCAGTGAAGCGGGACGAAACCTGCGCCGGCGACAATAACGCTGGCCCGGCGTGCACCGCAGAGTGGCGCAATCACGTTTGCCGGCGCCTTGACTATATTCCTATCGAGGAATATAGATTGGAATGAAACTAAGCGAGTTGAAGTCGATTCTGGAGTCGCAACCAGACAAATTCCCCCGGTTTATCCTGCCGGATGGTGATCAAGTTCCTGCCCATTTCCATCTGACAGAAGTCGGGCACGTCGCGAAGAACTTCATCGACTGCGGTGGCACGATTCGGAAGACGGAGAGCTGCGTTCTGCAACTCTGGGTGAATGACGGCGACGCGGACCACCGGTTGAATGCCGGCAAGATGGCCACGATCCTGGCGCTCGGTGAGCGTGTCCTGCCTCACTACGATCTCGAGGTGGAAGTCGAATACGACGACTACGCGATCTCACAATTCCCGATCACCGGTTTCGAATCCTCGGGAGATCACTTCGATTTCACGATGACGACGAAGCACACCGATTGTCTCGCAAGAGAAAAGTGTGGCGTCGGCGACAATTCCTGTGCGCCGCAGTCGGCCTCGGCAGTGTGTTGCTAGGAAGGTTCGGCTAATGGGAGTTTCCAGAACACCGCTTGAGAAGCTCTCGTTCCT
>DASVJK010000141.1:0-19948 GCA_036385955.1 Chthoniobacterales bacterium
GGATACTTTGATGATGGCACCGCTTTCGGATCTAAGGAATGCGCCGAAGCCCGAATCGATTCGCTTCCGCAAACCTGGGCTGCGATTTCCGGCGCAGGCAGTCCCGATCGCGTTGAGGTGGCGCTGCGATCGCTCGAGGAAAATCTCGTCCGTGAAGCCGACGACCTGATCTTGCTGTTCACTCCCCCTTTTGACAAAACCCTTGCCGACATTGGCTACATCAAGGGTTACCCGCCCGGTGTGCGGGAAAATGGCGGCCAATACACTCACGCCGCAACCTGGGTTGCCCTTGCTTTCGCCCGCCGGGGTGATGGCGACAAAGCCGTGCGATTTTTGCGGATGCTGAATCCGGTCGAGCACGCCCGGGAAAAAGAGGATTGCGAACGCTACAAAGTCGAGCCTTACGTCATGGCGGGCGATGTTTACTCGTTATCCGGCCACGTCGGACGCGGTGGCTGGACTTGGTACACGGGCGCGGCGGCTTGGACCTATCGCGTCTGGCTCGAGGAAGTTCTGGGATTCCAACGCCGCGGCGACACGTTCACGATCAACCCGGTCATACCGAAAGATTGGCAGGGCTTTCGTCTGCAATACCGTTATCAGAATACCCTTTATCGCATCGCGGTCGAGAATCCCGGCCACTGTTCCCGCGGTGTCACCCTGGTGGAAGTGGATGGAATTGCGGTGGCCGACAAAATGGTGACTTTGCGTGACGACGCGTTGCCTCATGAGGTACGTGTCGTCATGGGGACGGAACCGCCCGCGTAAGGTCGACCAGGATTTTGCTCACGCGCGCCGATTTCCTTTACGTGACGGGGAGTGCCGAGGCACTCACATTGTCCAGACCGATTGTCTTACAAATACGGACAGTGAATGCCGAAGGCCGCAGACAGGGCGTGCGGGACAGGGATCAAAATTGCGGCGAGCAGAACGAACGCAAACCAGCCGAGCGCACGTCGATGTTTATCTAGTGGCGTTACGTCCTCGAGCGGCGGAACATCGCGCGTCCCGGCGATGAACCAAACAATCCATGCCCAGAACATCAGTCCGGGCCAAACAAAAAGCGCCAGCGCGAACAGCGTGATCAGTGCGCCCACGCCAATCGCGTGACCCCGTCTTGGGCCGAACATTGCATGCGCCATGTGCCCACCATCCAGCTGACCGATCGGCATCAAATTTAGCGCGGTGACGACGAGGCCCAGCCAACCGGCGAATGCCAGCGGATGCAAAATCAGCTGCTGCCCCTCCAGTACCGTTGCGCCCAAGGTCAGCTTCGTCAGGATGGCCAGCAGGAATGATGAACCGACCTGCACGCCCGTGTGCAAAATGTCGGGAGTGGCGCTGCCGGCGATGAGATGCGAGTGCCGGAGCCCGATGATCAACGCGGGAATCGCAAACACCAAGCCGGCGAGCGGACCGGCGATGGCAACATCAAAACTGGCGCGTCGATCCGGCGCAAACGATTTGAGTTTGATAAACGCGCCGAAGGTACCGAGGCCGAAAGGCACGGGAATGAAATACGGCGGAGTGACACGGATGCGGTGCCGCCTGGCGGTGAGATAATGACCGAGTTCGTGCGCGCCGAGGATCAGGATCAGGCCGAGACTGTAGGGCAAACCGGCAGCGAATTTGTTCGGCTCCTGAATCAAATTCACTCCAGCGTGTAACGCACCGACCCAAGTCGTCGTGACGAGCGTGAGAACAAAAAGAACGAAATGCACGGCCCAGTTTGGCCGCTCGATTCCGGCTGGCGGCCAGGCGAGTTCTTCGATTCCCGGTAGCAATGCGATCTTTACGCGGCCGCGACCGTCGCCCTCCTGAAGGAGCGGCGTAAATTTCTCGCCAGCAAACGCACGGCTGATCTCCGTGAGTGCCGTTCGCGCGTCGGTGCGCAAATTTCCTTCGAACATCACGCTGCCATCGCGCACTTGATAGCCTGCCACCGCCAGGACCGGCAGGAGGCGTCGGTGAAAATCGGCCAGCGTTTCCGCGCCGATGAGCGGCCCCGCCGAAAGAACTTCCCGGAATCCGGGCGCGCTCCTTCGCTCTCTCGCGCGGTGCAGGTAGCCGATCGCGATGAACAAAAGCGCCAGGACGAGCCAGATTAATAAGGTGTCCATCGGTGCAATGTTTGAGGTGAAGTCATCGCCGGCAGGATGGCCGAGACCACGGGCGCGCGCTTCCCATTGTTTGCTAAAGGCGCTCCGTTTCTTGCGCGTTCGATCGGCAAACAAACGGCCAACATTTCGCTGCCGCGCAAGATTTGCACCGCAAATGGCAATCGCGGCGCAGCTAAAAACAGCTTTGCACCGTAAGCAGTGCGCATGAAAACAAACATCCTTCTCGTGGCCAACGGCGACATAGAGTCAGACCTCGAGGTTATCGATGCAGCAGCTCGAACGACTCACGGAGTTCGCCGGGCGAGCGCCCAGAGTCGTCCGTCTCAAATTCTGCGCAGAGGGCTCGAGAATTTCGACGCCGTCGTGGTCGATCTCGACAATCAGGATCGGGCTCTCGGCATCGTGGAGGCACTCGGCTCCCTGGAAAATACGCCGCCGGTGATTGTCCTGACTGAGCCGAGCATGGCCCCGATTGCCTATCGCCACGGAGCCACAGCCTGTGTGACTAAACCGTTCACCGCGGGCGAGCTCGCCTCCATCATCAACAACCTGTGCCTGCATGCCCATCCATTCGCCATCGAACACCCGGTTGAGGCGATCTCGATTGCCACACCGCGATCTTCCCTGCGCCAACCGCCGGACTAACGAGATGCGATGGTCATTTGCGTCACTGGCCGCCACAGGTGAAAAAGATTTCTCTGGCGCGAATTCTAGCCGCAGCCGTCAATGGTAGCGAATAGCACGAACGTTTGCAGCAAACGGCAGGAGCGGCTCGTTAGGTTCCTCGGATCGCCGTCATCGTACGCGCATCGGCCGCAGGAGGTGCGCTCGGTTCAGAGACACAGCTCGTGGGTCTTCATCGCTTCGCCCTTCGTCTTCAAAGTGAAGAAGCCGGTCAATCTCGGCTTCCTTGATTTCAGCACGCTCGAAAAACGCCACCACTTTTGCCGTCGCGAGCTGGAGCTAAATCGACGGCTCTGTCCGGAGGTCTATCTGGCGGTGATGCCGATCTACGAATGCGACGCCGGCTTCTCGTTCGACGACGAGGACGGAGAGATCGCTGAGTACAGCGTGAAAATGCGGGAACTGCCGCACGGCCGGTTCTTGAGGGAGCTAGTCGCGAAAGGCCTGGCTGGAGAGACTGAGATCAATCGGGTGATCGCTTGTGTGCAGCGGTTCTACGAGTCCGAAACTCCCAGCCCGGAAATCGAGCAATGGGGCACGGCGGAGAAACTCAAGATCAGCACGGACGAAAATTTTGCGCAGACGGAACAGTTCACGGGCAAAACCATTTCGCTTCTTGCTCTCGAAACGATCCGGCACTTCACCAACAACTTCTACGCCGCGAAGGAAAGACTATTTCGGGAACGAATTCAGCAGCACCGGATTCGCGATTGCCACGGCGATCTGCACCTCGATCACGTCCATATTACTCCGCAAGCGACAACCATCTTCGATTGCATCGAATTTAACGATCGGCTCCGCTTCATCGATATCGTGAATGATCTCGCATTTCTGGCTATGGACTTTGATTTCGAAGGGAAGCGCGAACTGGGCAACCTGCTTCTCCAAAATGCCGCACGCGCATTTCGTGACGCGGCAATGCTGAGGCTGGCGAACTTCTACAAGTGTTATCGCGCGTTTGTGCGCGGCAAAGTGGAAAGCATTCAAGCCACTTCGCAGGAACCCGCGCAGTCGGAAGAGCACGTGAAGCGAGCCGCGCGTTACTTTCGTCTCGCGTTGCAATACGCGATCAGCAACTCGGAGCCTTTGCTCCTGGTGGTGATGGGGCGGATTGGCACCGGCAAAACCACTGTCGCGAGACAACTCGCGAGCGAATTCAACTGGCCGGTCTTTTCTTCTGATCAGATTCGCAAAACGCTGAGCCGCGTGCCGCTGACGGTTCGGACCGCCCCGGAACTGCGCGCTCGGGTCTACTCCGAGGAGATGACAAAAGAGACTTACCAAAATCTGTTGAAAAACGGACTCGCCGCTGTCCCGAGCCATGGCGGGGTTGTCTTGGATGCCACGTTTTCGAACCGGACCTATCGCGATTTACTGCGCGACGAATGCGCCAGAGTCAACGTTCCTTTCCATGTGATCGAACTCGACGCTGATTACCAGGAAATTGCGAACAGACTCAGGGCGCGAAACGCGACTGCGGGGGAAATCTCCGACGCCCGCCTCGAGGATCTCACCCGACTCAGCGCTGCTTATGAGCCGCCATCGGAACTAGCTCCGAACTTGATCACAATCTCCACTGCCGGCGCAATGTCCGACGCCGTCAGAGCGATTCTGCTACGCCTGGCTGAGAAGCAATCAGCGCAGTGAACGGGCGCGCATAATTTCAGCGACACGAAGCGGCGCGTGCCACCTCCGCAACTTTCTCCTGCAGACCATTAGCGATCTGTTCGTGCGCGTTGCGGCCACGCCCTCGGCGCATTAGTTCATCTGCGCCGTGTGGTTTGCCGATCATGACGCAAATTGAGCGGAGGCGAGGAAAGCGGTTGCTCATTGGCAACGCTTCGTACGTCCCCTGAATGAACACAGGAAGGACTGGCGTTGGAAAACGTTCGAGCAACATTCCGATTCCTGGCTTAAAGGTTTGCAGTTGGCCCGTGGCAGAGCGTTCTCCCTCGGGAAACCAGACCAGGTTGCTTCCGTTCTTTAGGACGATGGCACCAAGGGCAAGACCGGTGCGAGCCGCCCGCGTCGGCTCGACCGGCAAAATCTTTCCCAGCCGGCTCAAGAAACGCATGACCGGATTGGCCGAAACGATGCCGGCCCAGCCAGCCCAGTAGGTTTGGCGCAGCTGATTCCAATTGAGCACGGCAGCGATGGCAAACGGATCGAGATAGCTGACATGATTCGGCGTCAGCACCCACGCTTTGTCTTTCGGCAGGTTCTCCAGTCCTTCCTCGCTCAGCCGGAAGAACAGACGCATAAGCAATCGATTCAACCCATAGAGAAAACGGGCAACCCCTGCGGCAACTGGGCTGAGCGGCTTGAGCCAGCTTCTTTGTTTCTCATGCAGAATTTCGTAAGGCTGCGCCAGCGGATCGATCCATTTGCCCTCGCCACCCTCGATTATTTCCCGCAGGAGGTCGCGCACGGTCTCGACCCGCGCGACCGCCTCCTCGGTCAATTCGACTCCGCTGCACTCGGCGATTTCGAGCGTAATATTCAGCCACTCGAGCGAGTCGATCCCAAGGTCAAACTGCAGACTTGTATCGGGAGTCAGTCGCTTGTCGCGATACCGTCGTGCCAGCAATTCCCACACAGATTGCGCGGTTGAATCTTCCAGCAGCGCCCGGTCTTCCTCCGAAAGTTCTTCAAGAGGAACTGGTCCCGCGACGAGGGATTTTTTGCCGCCTTCTTTCGCCTGCTCGTAACGCTTTGCCAGGCGATGACGCTGGATTTTGCCAAGCCGCGTGCGCGGCAGCGCCTCCGAAGTGATCGCGTACTCGCCAATGCGCTGGTAACTCGGCAGCCGTTTCGAAACGGTTTCCACCGCCGCGCGTATCGCGCTCGCCGGATCAACACCTCCGTCAGTCCGCGCCGGCACGATGAGAGCGACCAGCCTGCCCTCTTTTTGAAGGACGCCGATCTCGTGAATCGCCGAGCGTTCGGTGTAAGCTGCCTCGACATCCTCGGTTTGAACTTTCTCTCCACTCTCGGTCACGATCAGGGTCGAGATCCGGCCGAGGACGAAAAGACAATCGTGATCATCGATATAACCCATGTCACCAGTCCGAAACCACCCATCGCTCGTGAAGACCTCTTCTGTTTTGTCCGGGAGATTCAGATAGCCGGCAAAGACATTCGGCCCACACGCTAGAATTTCGCCGACCTCATGGCCGCGGATGCGCTCTGCTTTTTCGAGCGCGCGAGGATCGATCCGAATCTTGACGCCGGGAAATGGTTTTCCGACGCTGCCTGGGGTCGCTTTCCCAGGAAGATTAAACGCGAGCAGCGGTGAGGTCTCAGTGAGCCCATAACCGATGGCGACTTCCCACCCCAGCGCTTCAAGTTTCGACGCCAGCTTGGGATCGAGTGCGGAACCGCCACAAGCGAGAAGCCGGACGTTTTCACCAAAACGCTTATGCAGTGCGCGAAATAGCAACTTGCCGATGCGCAAGCCGAGCCACTTTTGCAAAAGCGCACTTGCGGCAAGGCACGCGCTGAACAATCCTCGAACAATGCGACCGGAAGATTCTACTCGCGCGTTGATGCCGGCGTAGAGGGCGCTGTAGAGGCGCGGCACGCCGACGATCACCGTCACTTCGCCTTCCCGTAACGCGCGCAATAATTGCTGCCCGCTCAGAGAGAGTGGCAGAACCAACAGCAGACCCAGAGTCAGCGGAACCAGCATGCCGACGACAAACGGATAAACGTGATGCAGAGGGAGAGGGACCAACGCCCGGTCGTTATTCCCGACGATCTTCATGTCGGCGATGCTCTCGAGCTGCGAGACGATGTTACAGTGACTGAGTGGAACGCCCTTGGGTGGGCCGGTCGTGCCCGATGTGTAAAACAACACCGCGGTGTGGTCGGGGTTCACAGTGGGGATTTGTAACGCTTCCTGGTGAAGGAACCGCTCCCAATTTCGCTCATCATCCGGAGGAGCATCGAGCACGATGAGCCTTGGTTTTTCTTTGAGCGCCAGCTTCTCAATTCGTTCCGTTCGCCGCTGCGTCGTGACGATGGCGCGCGCAGCACTGTCCTCTAGAACATGAAAGAGAGTCTCGTCTCCGAACTGAATGTCCAACGGTACAACGACCGCGCCCGCGCGAAGAACTCCGATCGCCGCCACGATCCATTCTGGGCGGCTTTCTGCGAAGAGCGCAACGCTATCGCCGCGTTTGACGCCGTTCGCGACGAGCCCGTTCGCAAAAAGGCGCGCAGCGTTTGCGAGTTTCGTGAACGACCAGCACTGGAGCTCTTTTTTTCCCAATGCGAGTAACGCTGGTCTCTCGCCGTGCTCGCGCAGAGAATCCAGCAGCGACTGCAATGTTCGCGCCGAAGTCATTTTTTCGGGTCCACCGTAAGGCCGTCCGGACCGAAAGTGTTAGAGAAGCTTCCTGCAATCATCCGAGGCCTTACAAGGGGGGTCATTTTATGCGCGCCATCTTCCTCTGGGGACCACAACAATGAAGCATCGACAGATCATTAACCGCAGAGGCAAGAGGCGTATCTCCCACTCTTCGTGGAAGCGAGGAGGGTTGAGATTAGCGGCAACAGCTTATCTGCTAGTACTTATCGTAATCACGGTCCCCCGTATGAGTTCTGCAAAGGAAACTCAATTTCAAACGCTCTACGATTACTATTTTCCAAAACACGGCCAGTACATCAATAAGTTCTACCGGCGCAGCTTCGACGCGACGCTTTTCGGTGCCGCTCCAAAAGCCGGCGAAGAGCGTCATCCAGTCGTGATTCGGGCTAATTCGACCTTTCCGCGAAAGTACTCAACTATTCAGCGAAGGTACAGCGACCCCCTGTGATGGTGCTCACGAGAGGAGTCGAACCTCCACGGGTTTCCCCATACGGTCCTGAGCCGTACGCGTCTGCCATTCCGCCACGTGAGCGCTTGTCGGGAAGCGGTTGCTAAAGTGCGCGCGCCGCGTGCCGGCGCAAGCGCAAACCAGCAGAGCCCCTGCCGCCGCTTTGTTGGACGAAGCGCGGCAAGGAGTATCACTATTAAGACAAAGATTGCGCCGTCCGCAAGGCGGCGGCTACAAACCGCGTTTCTTGCGCGCGCGTTCTTCGAGCTGATTCGCCTGCCGCGCTTTGCCTAACGAGCGCAAGAGATCGGCGTAATTCGACGCGACGATCTCGTAATCCTCCGGCGGCTTGTCCGTGGCCTCTTCCCAGGTCTTGATCGAGGCGCGGTAGAACTCCGAGGCCCTCGCATAGTCGCCATTGGAATGATAGACGACGGCGAGATTGCACTTTGACTGCGCGATATCCGGATGCGTGGGGGGATGGGCCTTCTCGCGAATCGCGAGCGCGCGAAGATGTGTTTTCTCCGCTTCGGCAAAACGGCGCTCGTTTGTGTAAAAAACGGCGAGGTTATTCAGGACCGAAGCGACATCCGGATGATTCGGGCCAAGCTGCTTTTCATAAATCTCCAGCGCGTGGAGATAATAAGGCTCCGCGGCTTTTTGCCGCCCAGTCTTGCGATAGATCAAGGCGACGTTGTTCAACATCGTCCCGAGGTCGGAATAAGGGAGGTCCTCCAGTTTAGAGCCAGTCTTGAAGGCCGTCTCGTAGTACCCGATGGCGGCATCGGTTTCGCCGAGATTGTCGCAGAGAAATCCAAGCCGGCGGGCGGAACGAAAAAGTGCGCGGCCGTCGATCGGCTCGGCTTTTTCCAGGAAGCCGTGTGCTTTGACGAGATAAGGTTTGGCGGCGGCCCGATTGCCCGCCTGGTCGTGGAGCTGACCGAGCTTTTCCAGACTGAGTGTGTAGTTGCTGTCGCCGGGCTTGAAAGCGCGTTGCGCTAAATCGAGCGCGGTCTTGGCGATGCGAATTGCCTCAGGCAGCCGATTGCTGGCACGCAGCATGTCCAGCTTGTCGTTGAGGATGCCCCACAACTTTTCGTCGCCTTTCATTCGACATTACCAACCCTCACTCAGTTGGCTGACAAGGCGCCCCGCCAGTTGTTCGGCGGCCAGGGGCAACGCCTGCCTTTCGTCCGTACTCACATCTGCGCCCACGAAAAAGCTGGTCAACCCGGCTGCTTCCGACGGCCCTGCGATCGTCTTGCCGTCCCGTCCGACGAGCGTATAGCGCACCCGCAGCGAAAGATTGAATTCAGTCGTCGCGAGAACGTTGCCGCGGACGGAACGCGCCGGCGAGCGGCCGACTAAAACGATTTCGCCTTTCAGGGTCGCATCAGCGTTATCTTCATTTGCGATGCGGAACGTACCATCCTGCTGGAATTGCTTGATGACGGTGCCAGTGACCAAAACCTCGATGCGCGGGACGAGCGTTGCGTTCCGGAATGTCGGCACCGCGATCGAATGGATTTGGCGGAGGTAAGCCGGTGTGGCTGGCCCGATACGGTAACCGGCGCAGCCGCTCAAAAGAAGCGCGAGCAAGAAAGTGGAGAACGTTTTTTTCACTACTCCGGGGTGGCGGTCGCTTCCGGGGGCGCCGACGGCGCCGGCGTCGGCAAGGTATCAGTCGTAAACGATGGGGGCGCGGTGGTCGTGTCGGGCAGGAGCGAGGCGGGCGGCGGTAACGACATGTCGGTATCCGGCGGCGGCAGTGGCGCGTCGTTATACATCTCGGCCTCGGAGCGGGGGCCTGACGCCGTCTCCATTTTTTTGTTTTTCTTGTTGGCCGCGGCCGCGGTCACCGCGGGAGGTTGAAGCGCAGCGTCGCCGAGCTTGGCGCGCAGTTCGGAAATTCTTTTTTTCGCGCGATCGCCCTCGCGAGAGCCGGGTTGCTGACGGATGACGTCGTTATAATAGATGGCGGCCGCGCGATAGTGTTTTTGCTTGTCATAATACCTCGCGATCTCGAAGGCCGTGCTGGTCTGCTTATTCTCCAGCACCTTCAAGTTCTCACGCGCCTGCGCCCCTTTCTCGCTATTGGGATAGCGATAGAGGAAATCTTGAAAACCAATCTTCGCTTTCGCCGCGGCGTTCCGGTCGTACGTGCCGGCACGCATCGCTTTTGACCAGATATACCCGATTTGATATTGCGCGTCGACCGCGATCGGATCATTCGGGAACTTCTCCACGACAGACTGGTAAGCCGCCAGCGCCGCCTCGCTGGCTCCTTGTTTTTCCCGGGCACGACCCGTGTCGAAGGTCGCTCGCGCCGTGTACTTCCCGTACGGGGCGGTGCGAATAATAGCGGCGAAAATGTTCGCAGCCTCATCCATCGACGCCTTGAACGGAATGCCGAATATCTTCACCTTGCGTCCAGCCAGATACATCTCGCCGATCCGAAAGAGGGCTTCAATCGATTCATCGAAGCGCTCGCTCTTCGGGAATTTTTCCGCGAGGACATTATAGCTTTGCGCGGCCTTCAGATACTCGTGGGACTGCTCCTGCAATTGCGCCATCCGATAAAGTGAGCCGGGCGCGAGGGTGTCTTTAGGATGGTGCCGCACAAGCGTGCGGTAAGCCTTGATCGCCCGGCTGATGTTTCCATTCTTTTCCGCCTCCTGCGCCTTCGAGAAAAGCTCTTGCGCGTTGCCGCTCATTTCCTCCTCGCCCGGCGCCCGGTACTTCGCTTTCTCGCCGGGTTTAAATATCACAGAGCCAGCGGCAGGCCCGGGCGAAGCGCACCAAATCAGGGCGGGCAAAATAAGTATGCGGAAGGAATATTTCATCGGGTTGCGCAGGGTAGCTACCTTACCCGCCCAGTCAAGTTGGCCAGGGCAAACAAATGGCCCAGCCAACCGCAAGTCGCGGGTTCCCGAGACAGCTTTCCACGAGGTGGAATGCGATTATTCTGCGAAAGGTCCATTGAATCTCACGACACAGCAAAAGATCCGGCTCGGCGCTTGCGCGTGGAGTTTTGATGAGTGGCGAGGAAGCTTTTATCCGGCGGACTTGCCGCAAGCCCGCTGGCTGGAATTCTATTCGCATTATTTTCCCGCCGTTGAGGTCGATTCCACCTTCTACAGCGTTCCCGCGGAAGCGACCGTGCGGCGCTGGGTGGAACACACGCCAGCCGCTTTTCGTTTTGCGTGCAAGCTTCCCAGAGAAATCACGCATGCCCGCCGGCTGCGTGATTGCAGCGCCGACCTCGCCGCTTTTCTGCGCGCGATCGAACAGCTCGAGTCGAAGCTTCAGGTCATCCTGATTCAATTGCCTCCCTCCTTCGCGCCAAAGGATGGCCGTCAAGCATTGCGGGAATTCCTGGAACAACTCCCGCGCGACTTCCGCTTTGCGATCGAGTTTCGCCATGCCGGGTGGCATCGTCCACAGATCATTCACCTTCTCGAGAAACACCGCGTCTGCTGGGTTTGGGCCGATACCAGCCCGTTAAACGAACGCAATCTCGCGCCGTTCGAATTCCTGCCGCGCACGACCGACTTCCTTTATCTGCGCCTTCTCGGCGATTACACCACGAAATACGATCGCGACGGCGGGCGAGTTCATCGTTACGGCAAACTTCTTTGGAAACGTGAAGCAGCACTCGATAGCTGGGCGCTCAAGATCGAGCGAAATCTTGCCGATACGCGGAACGTCTGGACTTTCGTGAACAACCATTTCGAAGGCTTCGCGCCGGAGACCTGTCAACGCCTCGCGAATCGTCTCGGCTTCGAGCTTCTGCTTCCGGCCGCCGAGGAAACGGCTTCGGCCGATCCCGGGCAGCTCGATCTTTTCAGAAGCCCCCTGTAGCGGCGGTCTATGACCGCCGAACGTCTTTCGCAGGATGAACCCGTCGGCGCTCACGGCGCGCTGCTACAGAAGACTCCTAACGAATCTCTGCCGCCCCAAAATAAGGCTGCAACTTTTCTGGAATCCGAATCGGTCCCTCCGGCTGTTGGTACGTTTCGATCAGCGCCGCAAACAGTCTCGGCAGAGCCACGCCCGAACCATTCAACGTGTGACAGAAGCGGTTTTTTCCTTCCGCATCTTTGAAGCGCAGGTTCATCCGGCGCGCCTGAAAATCTTCAAAGTTTGAGCAGCTCGACACTTCGAGATAAGCGTTCTGTCCCGGCGCCCAGACCTCGATGTCGTATGTCTTCGCTGAGCCAAAACCCAAATCCCCCGTGCACAGTTCGATCACGCGATAATGCAGATCGAGCAGCTGCAAAACGCGTTCCGCATTCGCCGTGAGCGATTCGTGTTCCGCGTAGGAATTCTCCGGCGCGGTGATCTTCACCAGCTCCACCTTATCAAACTGATGCACGCGAATGATCCCGCGTGTTTCGCGGCCGGCCGATCCGGCTTCGCGCCGGAAACAGGGGGTGTAGGCGGCAAACTTCTTCGGCAACTCTGACGCCGCCAAAATTTCTTCGCGGTGAAAATTTGTCACCGGCACCTCCGCCGTGGGCGCGAGAAACAGCTGATTTCCCTCCAGCCCATACATGTCGGGCTCAAATTTCGGCAATTGCGTGGTGCCGATCATGCAATCGCGTCGCACAAGAAACGGCGGACTCATTTCGAGATATCCGTGCTCACGGATGTGCAGATCGAGCATGAAATTTATCAACGCGCGCTCCAGCTTCGCGCCCGCGCCGGTGAAGCAAATGAATCCGCTGCCGCTCAGTTTCGCGGCGCGCTCCAGATCGAATAGCTTCAGCTGCGTTCCGAGCGTGACATGATCCTGGACCGGCTCGCTCAACGCTGGTTTCTCGCCCCAGCTTCGCACCACCGGATTCGCGCTCGCGTCCTTCCCGATCGGCGCATCCGCGTGTGGCAAATTCGGAATCTGTAGCAACAAACTACGACGCTTGCTGGTAAGGCTTCCTGGAGAATCACTGGACAACATTATTTCCGCCATCGCGATGCCATCATTTAGTGACGCGACTTGGTCCTCCAAAGCGGCAGAAGGTTCCCCCCGTGCGCGCAGGTCTCCAATCTGCTTGCTGAGTTTTTTCTTCTCCGCGCGGAGTTGCTGAACGTCCGTTTGTTCGCGCCGCTCTAGCTCGTCAATTTCAAGCAATTCATCAATTTTCACCGCTTCGTCGCCCCCGCGCGTCGCGAGCCGGCTTTTCACAGAATCGGGTTGTTCGCGGATGAGCCGAATGTCGAGCATGGCCGGCAATTGTAGAGGCCGCCGTCACCAACGGCAACCGCAAGCTAAGGCGAAAACCCGCGTGACAATCGTAGAGCGCGTTTGATATTTCCGCGTGGAAAGACTCAACCTCCTGAGCGTGGCGCTCGGTCTGGCCTGTCTCGCCGGGATCAATCTTTACCTCACCGTCTTCGCCACCGGCCTGGCGATAAACCTGCACTGGATTGTTCTCTCGCCGAACTATCATTCGCTCGAAGTCCTCGGCCATCCGTGGATCATCACGATCGCGGGCATTTTCTATTTTCTCGAATTTTTCGCGGACAAAATCCCGTGGGTGGATTCGGCCTGGGACGCTGTTCACACCGTCATCCGGCCGATCGGCGGCGCGCTGCTCGCGATTCAGGTGCTCGGCCATTCCAATCCGACCTTCGACGTACTCCTGTGTCTGCTGGCTGGCGGCACCAGCCTCGTAACCCACACGGCGAAGGCGTCGTCGCGCCTCATGGCGAACAGTTCGCCGGAACCATTTTCGAATATTGGACTCAGCGTTGCCGAAGACATTGCCGTCTTCGGCGGACTGGCGCTCATTCATTACAACCCGGTTCTGGCCCTCTCGTTTTTCGCGCTAGCCATTGGCGCGTTTCTCTACTTCGCCCCGAAGGTTCTGCGCTCAATGAAAGCGAAAATCTGGCTCGCGCTGACAAAGTTGAACGGCCCCGCCGATTTGCGGCGGCCAGCGACGCTGCCGATCGCTCTCCCCGCTCGACTCGCGCCGATCTTTAGCAAGCAGAACGTCCTGGGAGAGACAATCGCGTGGGCGGTCCCCTGCATTAGCGGGCGGGGCCGGCGGATTCCGGCAAATCTTTTCGGCGCACTCGTCGCCACGAACGAAGAGCCGCATAAAATTGTTTTCGTGGCAAAAAAAAGCGGACGCGGCTTTTGCCAGACGATCGACCTGGAAGGTTCGACCATCGCGCACGAGCCGCAGTTTCTCTCCGAGAATCTGGTTATTTTTCCGACAGCGGGTCGCGGCCCGAGATACTCCTTCATGTTGACGCGTTCGCGCGGCGCACTTGTCGGGCAAATCGCAGAATACTTGCGGCAACGTCTGAGCTCACCGCCTGTGGCGGTCGAGACATTAGCGCCCGAGCCGGTCGCGCACGTTTAGGCTGTTTGCAGGGAACGGGTGTCATCCCGAGCCGCGCAGACGGCGAGGGACCCCACAATTGCAATCCTCGCGTTCTTGGACAGTGAAGGCCCACATTGCAGATGCGAGGTCCCTCAGCGTCTGCGCGCTTCGGGATGACAGCTAATGAGATAGCGCTAGCTCGGTGCCGTCCACGCTCCCGTGCGCGGTGTTTTCCAACATTTTTTTGTCGCCAAAAGGCGGCGAAGACTCCGACACTCGGATGATCCCCCCATGCTGCTTGCCGACCGTTATGCCGAGCTGCGCGATTCCGCGCGTGTCCACGAACGCGCGCTGTTTCCTCCGCAGCGCACCCCGAGCGAATTGGAATTGCAAGCGCGCTGGTTTGCCGGGGACTTCGGCAGACGGTTCCATTCCGTCTCCGGCGATGACGTTGAGATCGTCCAATTTGGCACGTGGAATCGCGCCGCCGGACCGGATTTCTCCGACGCCGTCGTCCGGCTTAACGCCGGCGATCCGATCCGCGGCACGATCGAGTTCGACCTGGCGGATCGCAGCTGGGAAACGCACGGTCACGCCACCAACCCCGCCTTCGAGGACGCGATCCTTCACATCTTCGTTCATCAAAGCGACCGTGCCTTCTTCACCCGTACGGGATCGAATCGTAATGTGCCGCAAGTGCGAGTCGACCCGAAAACCTTGCCGGACTCATTCTCCGCGAATGTCCCGCTGGCGCGACCGGGCCGTTGCCAGGCGCCGCTACAAGATTTGCCGGAAGGACGGCTTTGCAGCATTCTCGCGGCCGCATCGCAATTCCGCCTGCAACGCAAGGCCGCGCGGATCAAGAACATCGTGGAAAATCACGGACGCGACGAAGCGCTTTTTCAGGAAATCGCCGCGGCACTTGGTTACAAGGAGAACAAGCTGGCCTTTACTCTTCTCGCTCAGCGGTCGCCACTCGGCTTTCTTCGCAAGCAAAGCGACGACGCAGAGGCGACGCTTTTCGGCGTAGCGGGATTTCTCGAAGCGCCGGACCTGGGCATCTACGCGGAGGAGACTCGCGGTTATGTCAGAAAACTTTGGGACCGTTGGTGGCCACATCGCGACGGAATGCAGCGACTCGTGCTGCCGGCGAAGCTCTGGCGACTGAGTGGCACCCGTCCACTGAATCATCCGCAGCGCCGGCTCGGCGCGCTCGCCACACTCGTCAATGCGTGGCCATCGTTCACCAGGTCACTCACAAAGAAAAACGCAAAGACCGCTCAAGGTTTTTTCCTAGGGCTCCGCCATCCGTTTTGGAATCTTCATTACACGCTCGCCTCGGATCTGGCTACGAGAGAAATGGCGCTCGTCGGCCAATCGCGAATTGCCGAGATTTTGGCGAATGTTCTCCTGCCCTTCTTCCTCGCGGAAGGCGCTGATGTATGGGCCGCGTACGAGAAATTGCCCGCGCATCTTTCAAACCGTCGACTCGAGACCGGGGCCGCCCGGCTCTTTGGCGGTGATCCGCGACGCCCGCATGTCACGAAAACCATCGCGCATCAGCAAGGCTTGCTGCAGATTTACGAAGACTTCTGTTTGCAGGATAACTCCGATTGCGCGCAATGCCCCTTCCCCGAGCAGATGCGAAAATGGAAATGAAGCTCTTTCCTGTAGCGGCGGTCTGTGACCGCCGAGGGGTTGTTAGCTATCGATCGGCCGCCGGAGACCGCCGCTACAGCCTTTCTTCTCTGCGACACTTGCCCGCCTTCACTTTGATCGAGCTCCTGGTGGTCATCATGATCATCGCCGTTCTCATGGGACTGGCATTCCCCGTATTCCAAGGCGTCCAGAACCAGGCAAAGAAAACGCAAGCCAGGAACGATCTGATGCAAATCGTGACTGCGGTGAACGCCTACTACACTGAGTATGGAAGGTATCCGCTAACGCCTCCAACTCCAGCGGACACAACTTACGGTACGACTACAACGAACGAGCACCTGTTCAATGAACTTCGCTCCGTAACTGCCATACAAAATCCAAGGGGAATTGTGTTTCTGTCACCGCCGGACGTGAAAGACGTGAACAATCCCCGCGCCGGCATTAGTTCCGCTCCTGTGACCGCCGGTCAATATTTCGACCCTTGGGGAAAACCGTACATGATTCGCATCGATACGGATTACGACAATCAAGTCTACAATCCTTATTCGCACAACGCGGGAAGCGCGCCTCTGCTCCGAAGCGGCGTCATTGCGTGGTCATTCGGAAAAGATGCTCTCTCGCAAAGCACTGCAACGCCATCAGTTGATAAAAACACCGGAACGAACAACGACGACGTAATTTCCTGGCAATGACGCGATCGCATTGACGCAGCGCTTGACTTTCTTCCCATCAACCATCAACTATCAACCCTCAACTTTTCCCGCGGGTGTAGTTCAATGGTAGAACGCCAGCTTCCCAAGCTGGACACGAGGGTTCGATTCCCTTCACCCGCTCCAAACCCCAGTATTACAAGGGAGTTTTGATCAAAAACAGGAACGGGAACAGAAACGGGAACAATTTGGACCTTTTTCCGCAGTTGTTCGCGGATTGAGGAAGTCCGCTCGTCCTCTTTTTCCAGTAGCAGGGCTTGCTCTTGGCGTTTAAGAAACTTTCTAAAAAGGCCGTTCCAAATCACGTAGATTGAGCAGAGGCGGTTCCAAATTTTCCACCGTCTCGAACCGTTCTGCTTCTACGCTTGTCAACTGCTTCAGCTTCGAAGCAGGCAGTCCGAGCCGCTGAGCGATTTGTCGGGCGTCGGCAACGCCGCGCTCTTCCAGAAGATCTATAGCCTGCCTCATCATCAGGGGCGTTTCATGTGGGAGAACGGAGCGTTCGGGAAGCTAAAATGTTATCCGATTGCATTGTCGGCGAGATGCGTGGGAAAACCTTATCGGGAAGCGCCGTCGCCTTCGTTCAGAGAGGTAAAAGGCCAGCCGCGATCTTCGATATATGGGCGAATCCACGCATCGAAAACTGCCGCAGGCATGTTAGGAAAAAGATCTCCCTCGTTCTTCACGGTTTTGTTCTACGGCCTTGCGGGAAGAGGAGCCTCGGGAGGGCGATGCCCATCCCAGTTCTTCTGCAAATCCAGGTGGGATCACGTGCCATTTCTGCTTGTTCCCTGATGCAGCGCGCAACCTTCGCACAAGGTCATCCACGTCGAGGAAAAGTGTTCTCAACGTATTGCGTGTCAGTAATGCTTTACAACGATATTTGTGCTTCGGTCTTTCCTTCGAAGGGCGGATATGGGTCTGCGCATTTCGGATTATGCGGATTTCCTCCATGACATCGTGATCCTTTTTGGAGAGCAATATTTTGGCCCGCGCCCATGTGAATTTGTTTTTAAACGCTACAAAACCATCCCTCATGTTACCTAGAAAGGCTTGGTTCTTCGGTGAAGGGTTCTTACTAACATAGTCCTTAATCAAGAGCTCCAGCTCGTGTTCTATGATACTCTGTAGATTCAGCATAATCCCGGCGATTTGAACGTCTTCCGGTTCTTTCGGCAATAATCTCCTATTCAAATAGTCTTCGAGGTAAGTTAACTCACCGCGAAAATCGGCATAGCGTTTCGTGGCGACATGAAGGCCGCCCTTATGTTTTCCAGCTTTCACCTCATGCACGCCGAATCTTTTGGCCGCAGTTTTTCTCATAAAGTCTGACGTTCTGCTCTTCGCCAACGAGAGCAAGTTATTGTGTGTTGGTGGGCGCCACGGCTAACCAATCCGTTGCTACGCTGTGGAAAAGCATTTGTGTTGCCGTCTTATTGCCCGTTGCGACGGCATTGGAAGCACTATTTCGAGATTGTCGATGCGCGGGCCGCGCGCGAGTACTGGTCGATCAAACCGCTTCCAGCGACTGACCGGAAGATCGTCAACATTGCCTAAAATCTTTTCAATGCCCCCACACACGGGAAAGCATACAGGGCCGCGTAACCGAGAGGCATTGGAGTGCAATGGATATTGTGTCTTGCACGATATTAGCCCAGACGATCTAGTTCCCATCGCGAATCATTTTGGGCACCTTCGGCCTGATCCGAGAGATCGAGTGCTGGTCAAAGACATTCGTCCGCAACCAACCGCTAAAGCGAACGTCAACACACTTTCCGAGCCCTATCGGTATTGATTACTTCTTTTCCTGAAACCTTGTGCCGTTCCAGGTCAGCTTGTGCAAAATCGCTCCGCTTTTCTGACTGCGCACGACCACCGTCCGGCCGTATCGCGGCAGCTCGAACCGCCAACTTCCCTTGCGATCGCCGGCGTCTGCGACCGGGAAGATTGAACGGCTCATCTTCTGCATTTTCATGTCCAAGTCTAGTCGAAAAAAATCGAGAAAAACCAAACCGGTTCTTGCATCCTTACCTTCCTCGCTATGGTCGCCCGAGCAGACAGCGACCAGGGGGCTACCATCTCGAAAACGAAACAGTGCGACTTCGAAGGGAGCCTGCGCACCGTCCCCTGTGCAACGCATGTACCCGTTAACCGCATCGATTAGGCCGCACTTCGGCTGCTTCATAAACATTAGCCAATCCGCCGGCGGCCCCTCGAAATAATTTCGCGGCAGCAGCAGAAAATAATCGACCACATTGAGCGATTTCTTATCAACAAACGTCTGCGGCACCACTCGCAGCTCGCCCATGAAAGTGTAAGAAGCCGCGAGCTGCTCGAAAGCCGGGAGTGCATTCTCAAACGCTTTGCTGTCGCGCGATGTAAGCGTGACGAAATTGATCGTTTTGGTCTCAACGTAGTATGCAACTGCCTCGCTGTTGCCCCACTGGTCGCCTGAGAAGTAGTAGATGACTGCCTCGGGGCCGGAGTCGGACTTAACGGTCTTGATGCGTTTGCCCTGGTAATTTGGACTGCCGTTGGCGTGGAACTCTTCGACGACGAACTTGGCTGCGTCGTCTGCGGTCACAATCTTATCAGTCTTCGGGCGGGCGCTGGCATAGGCGACAACAACGCTGTTCTCCCAGGTACTGCCCTTCGGATAAAAGACGGCGTGAACCCCTTGTTTCAGCCCGCTCTCGTTGTCGAGCATCCATCCCTTGGGAGCGTTGAAGCCAAAAGCGTAATCAGCGCCATAGACAATGCCAAACCCCTCCTCAGTGGGGTTGGGGGCTATTTTAAAAAAGCTTAGTGGGCTGGCACTAGTCGGCGGACCAACTGGCGCCGCGGTCGGGGGCACCACGACTTTCTGCTCGGTTGCACTCGTGGCAACGAAAACTTGCGGTTCGACTTCGAGAAGCGCCTGCTCCCGCAACTTCGTTGCATATTTAGTGAAATCCGCGGGGCTCTCGTAAGGCACACCAATCTCGGCAATCGAATCGCTCGGCGGTGCTTTAGAAACCAGCGGTGCCGGAGAGGGACTGACCGTAGCTGCGATCGGCGGCGTGGTCACTACGGACGCAGCATTTCGGTCTTGGGGCTGCTGCTTTCGCAAGAGCCAAGCGACAAGCGAAACAACGATCAGCGCCGCGATTGGCCCTAGAACGCGTAGCTGGAAGATGCCCTTCCAATTGCGAAGTATTTGAAAGCGAGATTTTCGTGATCGCTGCGCTTCACCTTTTCGGCCCGGCGCAACAACCTCTGAAGACTGCGCTGCATGTTCCGTCCCTGTGTATTTCCGAAAACGATCGTATTCAGCTCGAAAGTGCGGTTTCGAAAGAACGCCGTAAGCCTCGATGATCTCCTCCGTGCGCCGCTGCGCATTTCGGGCGTGATCCGTTTCTGCGGCAAACTTGTCCGGATGAAATGCCTTGATGTGAAATCGGTACGCTGTCCTAATTTGCTCCTCCGTCGCGTCGCGTGGAACGTCAAGGATTTCATAGTAATCCCGCATCCGGATATGACTATCCCTTCTCGGCTATTCCGCCAAGCACAACAGAGGGGCCAATCTGACGCGCGACATGAGCTTTGACGGCATGATACTTCCGTTGAGCTAAAATTCTTCCCGTGAT
>DASVJK010000142.1:0-6146 GCA_036385955.1 Chthoniobacterales bacterium
CTTTGCCTCCTCGCATGCCCGGCCGGATTGGATGGTGCTCGATGTCCTGCCCGTGATCCCGCCCGATTTGCGTCCGCTCGTTCCGCTGGAAGGCGGCCGCTTCGCGACCTCCGATTTGAACGATCTCTATCGCCGCGTCATTAACCGCAACAATCGGTTGAAGAACCTGCTTCAGCTCAAAACGCCGGACGTGATTATCCGCAACGAGAAGCGCATGCTTCAGGAAGCGGTCGACGCATTGTTCGACAATGGCCGTCACGGCCGCGCGGTCACTGGCGCAGGCAATCGCCCGCTGAAATCGCTCAGCGATATGCTCAAGGGCAAGGGCGGACGTTTCCGTCAAAACTTGCTGGGCAAGCGCGTTGATTATTCAGGCCGGTCGGTCATCGTCATCGGACCGGAATTGAAACTCCATCAATGCGGGTTGCCGAAGAAGATGGCGCTTGTTCTTTTCGAGCCCTTCATCATTCGCCGGCTCAAAGACATGGGCTATGTCCACACGGTCCGGAGCGCGAAGAAAATGATCGAGCGTCAGACGCCGGAGGTTTGGGATATTTTGGAAGAGGTTACGAGAGGGCATCCGGTGTTGCTGAACCGTGCGCCGACGTTGCATCGTCTTTCGATCCAGGCTTTCGAACCGATGCTCATTGAGGGCGAAGCGATTCGAATTCATCCGCTTGTTTGCACGGCATACAACGCGGACTTCGATGGCGACCAGATGGCAGTGCACGTGCCACTCTCCGTGGAGGCTCAAATGGAAGCGCGCATGCTGATGCTCGCGCCGAACAACATTTTCTCGCCCTCGAGCGGGAAGCCGATCACGACTCCTTCACAGGACATCACGCTTGGCTGTTATTATCTCACGCAAAATCCACGGCGCGCGACGGGCACTGCGGTCGAGTCACGGCTGCCGCTTTTTGCGGATGCGACCGAAGTGGAATTCGCCATGGCCGATGGCGCGGTGAAGACGCACGACCGGATTCGATTCAAGAACCCGGACTCTGGCCAGGAGACTATTTACGGCAGTTCCGCCGAGCGTGTCATCGAAACGACCGCAGGCCGTGTGATCTTTAACGAGATCTGGCCGAAGAAGCTCGGATTCTTCAACAAACCCGCCGGCAAAAAACAGCTGAGCGACATCATTTGGCGCTGCTACCAGGTGGCCGGACAGCAAGGCACGGTCGAGACGCTCGATCGCCTGAAAGAGCTCGGATTTGCGGAAGCGACCAAGGCGGGAATTTCCATCGGAATTTCCGACATGATCATTCCGAAGGAAAAGGAAACGGAACTGCAGAATGCTTACAAGCAGATCAAGACCGTCGAGCAGCAGTATCGCAAAGGCATCATCACGGACGGCGAGCGCTACAACAAGATCATCGACATCTGGACGCATGCCGGCGACGAAATCTCGAACGTTCTGTTCCGCACCCTCGAACACAACGAGGGCCGCAAGGAATTGAACCCCGTCTTCTTGATGGTGGATTCGGGCGCGAGAGGCAACCGGCAGCAGGTGAAGCAGCTCGCGGGCATGCGCGGTCTGATGGCGAAGCCGTCAGGTGAAATCATCGAGCGGCCCATTACCTCGAACTTCCGAGAAGGGTTGAGCGTGCTCGAGTATTTTATCTCGACGCACGGTGCGCGCAAAGGTCTCGCGGATACCGCGCTAAAGACTGCGGATTCCGGTTATCTCACCCGCAAACTTGTGGACGCGTCGCAAGACGTAATCATCAATGAGATGGATTGCGGAACGGTGAACGGCATCACGGTGAAATCTATTTACGAGGGCGACGAAGAAGTCGTCGACCTCGCCACGCGCATCATTGGTCGTGTCAGCTGTGAGTCGGTCGTTGATCCAGTTACCAAGAAGAAGGTCGTCAAAGCCAATCAACTCATCGACGAGCCAATTGCAGCGGCAATTGAAAAGGTGGGCGTGGAGAGCCTGAAGATTCGCTCGGTGCTGACTTGCGAATGCGGTCGCGGCGTTTGTGCCCAGTGCTATGGACGCAATCTGGCGACCGGCCAGTTTGTGAAGCTGGGGGAAGCGGTCGGAATTATTGCGGCGCAATCAATCGGCGAACCTGGCACGCAGCTGACGATGCGGACGTTCCACATTGGCGGCACGGCGAGCCAGACGTTCAAGCAGCCGATCATCAAGGCGAAGAATGATGGCGCCCTGCAGTTTAACGATCTCCGCACGGTGCAAGCGCTCGACGGAAGCTGGATCGTGCTCACTAAAAATGGCTCGATCAGCGTGCACAATTCCGAGGGACGCGAGCTGGATCGCTACAACGTTGTGATCGGTTCCGTGATTTCAAAGCCGGACGGCGCCCAAGTGAAAAAAGGCGAGACGTTTGTGCAGTGGGATCCGTACAACGTGCCGATTCTGACGGACAAGACTGGCAAAATCGAATTCCGTGACATGATTGCCGGGGTCACGATCAAGCGCGACGTCGACGAAGCGACCGGTCTGATGGGCACGGTCATTATCGAGCACAAAGAAGATCTGCATCCCCAGATCGTGGTCGTCGGGGACAAGAAGGAAGTTGTGGCGAGCTACTCGATTCCGGCCGGTGCGCACGTGATCGTGGAACAAGGTCAGAAAATCCGGGCGGGCGCATTACTCGCGAAGACGCCGCGGAAGATCGCGAAGACGAAGGATATCACGGGCGGTCTGCCGCGCGTGGCTGAACTTTTTGAAGCGCGGCGTCCGAAAGACGCGGCCGAGATCGCGAAGATCGATGGCACCGTCGAAATGGGCGGCACGGTGCGGGGCAAGCGGAAACTCATCTTGAAGGATCCGGAGACGGGCGCCGAAGAAGAGCATCTTATCTCGCTAACCAAACACATCATCGTCTTCAAAGGCGACTTCGTGAAAAAAGGACAGCAGCTGACCGAAGGTCCTGTCGTCCCGCATGAAATTCTCGAGGTCTGCGGACCGCAGGATTTGCAGGAGCACCTGGTGAACGAAGTACAGGAAGTTTACCGTCTCCAAGGCGTGGAAATTAACGACAAGCACATCGAGATCATCGTGCGCCAGATGTTGCGGAAGGTGAAAATCACCGATCCCGGCGACACGTCGCTCCTCTGGGGCGATCAAGTCGATCGTCTCGATTTCGAAGCTGAGAACACGAAGGTGGTGGAACAGGGCGGCAAGCCAGCAGAGGCGACGCCGGTTCTGCTCGGCATCACGAAGGCTTCGCTCGAAACCGACAGTTTCATCTCGGCGGCCTCATTCCAGGACACCACGCGCGTGCTCACCGAAGCGGCGACGCTCGGCAAAGTCGATCGTCTCCGTGGCTTCAAGGAGAACGTCATCATGGGTCACCTCATTCCGGCGGGCACCGGGTTCCCGGCGGTTCGCGAAATCAAGCTTGTGGAGCTGGGTGAACAAGTTGGCACGTCGCTGGTGGACGAACCGGAAATTCAGCCGGCGCTTGGATAGAGCGAATTACAAAGTGCGAATATCGAACGACGAATCGGCGAGAGCTGATTCGTCATTCGCGTTTTGAGGGGAACATTCTAAATGTCCATCGCAACCAAAACCGGCGACGCGGGTGAGACGTCGCTGATGTATGGGCGCCGCGTTCCGAAGACGGACGCGAGGGTGGACGCTTATGGATGCGTGGATGAACTAAATGCCTCGCTCGGCCTCGCTAGGGTGACGGCATCGAATCCCTTTCTCACCGAACAGATTTACGCCGTGCAAAAGGAGTTGGTCGTCGTGATGGGCGAACTCGCGACGGGCTCCGAAGATTTGGACCGCTATATAAAGGATGGTTTTCAGTTGACCTCATCCGCAATGACCGATCGGCTCACTTCGGTCGTGGAAGACCTGGAGAAGAACCGGCTCGGTAAGTTTAAGGGATGGGCTGTTCCTGGGAAGACATTGGATTCTGCCGCACTCGATCTGGCTCGAACGGTTTGCCGGCGGGCGGAGCGCCGGGTCGCAACGTTGATGACGGACGCGGAGAAATTCAATGTCGAGATTCTGCGCTATCTAAACCGCCTTTCGGACCTTTGCTGGCTACTGGCGCGGTATGCCGAGCACCTCCATGATGAGGGTCAATCCAGCGAGGGAAAACGGTAATATTCTGTTTGCCTTTGTCCAACCGCTAGAGCATCTTCCCCGTCCCGCGCGGCCCCAGTTGGGGATCGAAACTTACCTATGGCGATACCGACAGAATTAGTGCCCGAACTTCTCGAAGCAGGGGTCCACTTTGGTCATCAAACCAAACGCTGGAACCCGAAGATGAAGCCTTACATCTTTGAAAAACGTAACCAGATCTACATCATCAACCTCGATGAGACTGCGCGGCAGCTTCAACGCGCCACCGAATTTCTTCAGGAAGTGACACGGCGCGGTGGAAAGATTCTTTTCGTCGGCTGCAAGAAACAGGCACAGGAAGCGGTCAAGGAAGCTGCGACGGCCTGCGGACAATTCTACGTCAACCAACGCTGGTTGGGCGGCACACTGACGAACCTGGCGACGATCCGGAAAAGTATCGGCCGGCTCAAGTACATCGAGCAGATCGAAGAGTCGCCGGACTACAAGAAGATGGGCAAGCAAGAGCTTGCGGCGCTCAATCGCGAAGCGGCCAAGCTTCGGCGCAATCTTGACGGAATTCTTGAGATGTCGGCGTTGCCCGACGCGATGGTGATCATCGACACGACGCGCGAGGCGAACGCGGTGCTGGAAGCGCGGCGGTTGGGAATCCCGACGGTTGCGATCGTCGATACGAACGCGGACCCGGAGATAATCGACTATCCGATTGCCGGCAACGATGACGCCATCCGCGCGATCCGCGTGATGCTACAAAAGCTCGTCGACGCCATTGTGTCGGCGACTGGCGAAGCCCGCGTTCGTGAGCAAGTGGAGATGGCGGGCGTCTCCGCGTAGCGGGAAAGTTGAGAGTCGTTAGTTGAGAGTTGAGAGACTCTTCAATTAACACCTCGTCCTTTCTCTCAACAATTAACTCTCAACTTCTTATGGAAATCGATCCTCAACTCGTTAAGCAACTCCGGGAAAAAACCAACGCTGGCATGATGGATTGCAAACGCGCCCTCGCAGAATCAGGCGGCGATTTGGAAAAGGCCGAGGCCGTGCTCCGTACGAAAGGCATCGCCGGCGCAGGGAAAAAGGCCTCGCGTGCGACGAAGGAAGGAATCGTTGCTTCCTACATTCACTTGCAGGGGAAAGTTGGCGTTCTAGTGGAAGTGAATTGCGAGACCGATTTTGTGGCGAAGAACGAAAGCTTTCGTGAATTCGTGAAGGACATCACGCTGCATATCGCGGCGGCGCATCCGCTTTACGTGAATCGCGAGGATGTGCCGGAGAAGCTGGTGGAATCCGAGCGGGCCATCTACGAAGCGCAGGTGAAGGGCAAGCCGGAGAACGTGGTTTCGAAAATCGTCGGCGGTAAACTCGATAAATTCTACAGCACGGTTTGCCTGATGGAGCAGGGGTTTATTAAGAATCCGGATCAGACCGTGAAAGAGCTTGTGGCGGCGAAGATTGCAGCGCTGGGTGAGAACATCGTGATCCGGCGTTTTACTCGCTATTTGGTGGGAGAGCCGCTCGATGCCGAAGCCGCGCCGCCCGCGGACGCGGGAGCCGCCGCCTAGCTCGATCTTATAAGCTTTGTGAACGGTTGCGCATCACCGTCCAGGCGATCCAGCAGACGAGAGCGAGCGCGCCGTAAATGAGAGCAGTCCCCGGCGCTTCCCGGAGTAGCCAGTACGTTCCTTCTCCGGTGTGTAGGACCGAGAACGGAGCGAGCGAGAAAAAGATGGCGAAGCCGAGCACCCACGAACGGCGGCGCACGACGCGGCGAGCCTCCCGGAGCGAACGCGTTTCGTCGAGGTCCTTTGCCGGCGGCGCGCCTCCCGGCAGTGAGGTGCTCGCGATACGGTGCAATTCCTGCGCGTCCTGCGGATTGCGTTGGAAATATTCCTCCACGAGAGCCCGCGTGTCGGGGCTGCACTCTTTCTCCAGGTATAGCGGAAACAGGTCGGCGATGATGTCTTTCGTTATATTCATGATTTTCTTTCGGTTTCGGGTTGCAGAAGCGCGGCGAGTTTTGCCCGCGCGCGGAAAACTTTCACTTTCGCGGCCGTCACCGACAGGCCGGTTACGGCGGCAATATCTT
>DASVJK010000143.1:0-2465 GCA_036385955.1 Chthoniobacterales bacterium
CCGCTGCGAGAGCGCCAGTGAAGGCTGCTTTGCCAGTGTTCGTGCGCGTATCAATCATGATGCGAATTCTGTTGTTTCCTTGATGGCGGCATCCAATTGCGGCTCGAATTGGCGGTATCGCTCTTCCCACCGCGAATCTCCCGTTGTCGCTGCCATGCGCGCAGACATGGTCAAGACCTCGTCCAGATGGACGATGACGCCTCGGAGTCCCTCGATTCGCGACAGCCGGTCTCCGAACATTGCCGCATCGCGACGCGCATCGAAAATAATCCAGCCAAACCCGGCGAAAGCCATGGCCGTCAGAACAAGAGCGACGGTGAGAAGCCTGATCGGGAAGCGGATGGCCGTTATTGTATCAGCCCGGGCTATTTCTTGTTGGGTTGGCAATCGTTCCCTTTCATTCTGATTTATCAAGCAACTCACGCACTTTGCGGGCGAGCCGCCTAGCCCGCACGTTCCATGGAGATCGTCGCTTAATTACAAGCCACCCTTATACCGGCGCGTACCCGGCCTTTACGCACTTCGGATCACGGATACTACGTAAAGAAATCCTGTACGGCCGAATCGGAAGCAATTAAGCTATGCAGCCGGACGCGCGCGCCTGGAAGCCCGGCAATGCGAGCTCGCCCAGCGGATGCGTGCGGGAATACCTGATTTTCAGCGCGCTTTGGCTTGCCGCTATTTACTTTGGATCCTTCACTGGGCGACCTGCATTTCGCTCAGTTGTGGATCTAGCTCGAAGTCCGGGAGAACATCCGTTTTGCGAAAAATGGTAACATGATAATGCTGCCCATTATTTTCCTCTTTGAGCCGGGCGGTGACTATCCAGAGCGGCACAAACGTTTAGAAATTCACGCTCGATCGCGGCGACGAGTTTTTCTGCCGCTGCACTGCCGCCATCGCCATCGAGTTGTTCAAGCTGGAAACAGAGAGCTTCCATGGCTCGCGCCCCAAAGTTGCTGCAGCTTCCCTTGATCGTATGCGCGATCACGGCAAGGTCGCTCGGATTGCCCAGCGCCTCTCGCGCCTGCGAGAGCAGCGGCGGTGTTGATGCGCTAAATAATTCGATCAACTCCAAAAGGATTTCCGGCGAATCTTCTCCGGTCAATTCTCGGAGGTTCGCGAGCACGCCCACGTCGATTGACTCGCCGGCCAGGCTTGCAGCCTCATCGAGCGCCGACTTCAGATCGGCGATTCGCATCGGCTTACTAATGTAATGATCCATTCCCGTGGCGAGACACAACTCCCGGTCGCCCTGCATCGCACTTGCGGTCATGGCGATGATATACGGTTGACGGCCTCCCTTGTTACGCACTTGCCTTGTCGTCTCATAGCCGTCGAGCTCCGGCATCTGGCAATCCATCAAAATAATGTCGTAAGGAATTCGGCCGAGCGCTTCCAGCACTTCGAGGCCGTTAGCGACACTGTCGGCCGCGTACCCGAGTTTCTTCAGTTGAGCTGTGGCCACGCGCTGGTTCACAGCGTTGTCCTCGGCAATCAAAATGCGCTGGGGCCATACAGGTCCGCCGTCGTTACCAAGCTCGACCTTTCCGCGAAGGCTCACGGCTTTTGTTTCTTGCGGAGCGATTCGGGCGACACCTTTCGATTGTATTGGCAATTCCACCGTGAACCAGAAGGTGGAACCTGCTCCGGCCGCACTCTCTACCCCGATGTCTCCGTGCATTTTCTCAACCAGCTGTTTGCAGATCGCCAACCCGAGTCCGGTGCCGCCGTAGCGTCGGGTCGTCGAGCTGTCTGCCTGTGCGAATGCTTGAAAAAGCCTTGCCTGCGCTTCGAGGGTGATGCCGATACCCGTGTCGGTAATGCGAAAGAAGAGAAATGCCTTCTCCTTGGTCTGTCGATCGACCGAGATGTGCAGCTTTACTTCGCCGCGCGGCGTGAATTTAATCGCATTTCCGATCAAATTAATGAGCACCTGCCGAAGCCGGCCACCATCGCCGCGCAACTCGGTAGGCGTATCCGGGTCGATGAACGCGCGCAACTCCAGGCCTTTGGATTTCGCCGTTCTTTCCAGAAGCTCCAACGTTCCCCGCACCACATGGGCCAGGTCAAAATCGACAATTTCTAATTCCAGTTTCCCAGCTTCGATCTTGGAGTAATCCAGGATGTTGTTCACGATCGTGAGGAGCGCTTCACCGCTGAACTGGATCGTCTCGGCAAATTCATGCTGCTGCTCGGTCAAAGGCGTATCGAGCAGTAAGCTCGTCATACCTATTACTCCGTTCATCGGCGTCCGAATCTCGTGGCTCATGTTCGCGAGGAATTCGCTCTTCGCGCGGTTCGCCGCCTCGGCGGCTTCCTTTGCAGCGTGCAGTTCGGAGGTGCGCTCCACGACACGGAGTCCAAGTTCGTCGTTGGCAGCCTGGAGCGTCTCCTTGCTGCGTTTGGCGTCGTCGATGTCAGTGCAGGTACCGACCCATTGCACGATCTGGCCCTGCTCATCG
>DASVJK010000144.1:0-1907 GCA_036385955.1 Chthoniobacterales bacterium
GGAACCTGCGCAGATACCTCTTCCACGGTTTTCACGGACATGGGCACCACTCGCTTTCGGGGAATGTTGTCAGCGTTGAGCCGAAGTATAGCGCAGTTTGCTGTGGATTTTGCGCTACTTTCGTACCAGCTTCTGCAGCCGTCGCGCCGCCTCATCCAGTGTCTCAGGCTTTTTGCAGAAGGCGAAACGTACCTGTTGGGATCCGTCTTTCGGATGCTTGTAGAAACTCGAGCCCGGGACGCACGCGATGCCGATTTCCTTCACCAGGTAAGTCGCGAACTCCACGTCGTTCGCGAACCCGAAGGCGCTGATGTCGGTCATCACGTAATACGCGCCCCGCGGACGGTAACAGACGAAGCCGGCTTTCTCCAATGCCGGGATCAGATGATCGCGCCGCGTGCGGTACCGGTCGGCCAGTTCGCGGTAGTAACTGGCAGGCAGGCTTAACGCCACCGCTCCGGCTTCCTGGAAAGGCGCGGGCGCGCCCACGGTCAGGAAGTCATGCACTTTGCGGATCGCGTTCGTGATAGCGGGCGGCGCGACCGCCCAGCCGACGCGCCATCCCGTGACACTGTAACTTTTTGAGAGCCCGTTGATGGTGATCGTGCGTTCGCGCATGCCGTCGAGCCGCGCAATCGAAATGTGCTCCGATCCCTCGTAAAGAATGTGCTCGTAGATTTCGTCGGTGATGGCGAGCACGTTGTATTCAACGCACAGGTCGCGAATCAGTTCCAGTTCCTTCCGGCTGAACACCTTGCCGGTAGGGTTGTTTGGTGTATTAACGATGATGGCTTTCGTGTGATGTGTCGCAGTCTGATGCTGAAAGGCTTCGCGCAATTCCTGTTCGTCGAACGTCCACTCGCCTCCCCGCTCGCCGTGGGATGCCTGCGGAGGACGCAAGCTGACAAACCGCGGCTTGGCTCCGCTCAAAATCGAGTCCGGCCCGTAATTCTCGTAGAAGGGCTCGAAGACCACCACCTCGTCGCCCTTATTGCACACCGCCAGTAGGGTTGCGATCATCGCTTCGGTCGAGCCGCAGCACACCACAATTTCTTTTTCCGGATCGACCTCGATCCCCTGCCACTCCTGCATCTGCCGGGCAATCGCAACCCGCAGGCTCTTCGCCCCCCAGGTGATGGCGTACTGATTCACGTCGGCGGCGATGGCCTCCTGCGCAGCGCGCTTGATTTCGGCTGGCGCGGAGAAATCTGGAAAGCCCTGTGCCAGATTTACGGCGTCATATTGCATCGCCTGTCGAGTCATCTCGCGAATCACGGACTCGGTAAAATGCTCAACCTTGTCGGAGAGAAAGTGCTTGGGACGGGCCGAAACCGGGGTCATGGAAAGTAAGGCTAGCACAAGAAATGCTCACGCAGGGACAGGGACGGAATCGGATCAATTCGCGAGACCATTAACCACAAAGGGCACAAAGGAATCCGTTGAGACGAAAAGCCTTCGTGATACTTCGTGTCCTTGGTGGTTCATGCTTTTTCCCCGCTTTTTTGCGAAATGGTCCAATAATCCGACCATAGTATGATAAAATGACCACAAGAGAAACGTCATGCAGGAAATCGCCATCTCGGAATTTAAAGCCAAGTGCCTCGCGGTTCTTGAGCGGGTTCGTTCGACGAAGAAACCGATTCGGGTCACGCGCTTTGGAAAGCCCGTCGCCGAGGTCGTGCCGCCCACCTCGGTCGAAGAGCGCTCGTCGTGGATCGGATCGATGAAAAATTCGATGAGGATCACGGGCGACATCGTTTCGCCGGCCACCGATGAAGATGAGTGGGAGGTCCTGCGCGATTGAGGCTGCTACTTGATACCCACATCTGGCTGTGGACGCTGAGCGATCCAAAACGGCTTGGGCGGAGGGTTCTGCAACAACTCAAAGACGAAGCCAACGAACTTTG
>DASVJK010000145.1:0-4283 GCA_036385955.1 Chthoniobacterales bacterium
CGACCCGGCGAGACGCCACGGCTCGAGACTTGACGCCAAAGTTGGTGGTTTTCGTGGGGAAAACCGCGAACTTCGCGGTCAGAAGCGCCAATTTCGCGGCAAGGGCCCCGACGTTAGCCTACATCGTCGCGCCGTCGTGGCTCCTTGAGGCGAAAGACGATGTGCTGGCTGAGGCGGCCCAGTTGTGAAGTGTCCGACGATGTGAAAAAAAAAGTCTTCTGAGGAGAGTTGCTTGGTGGGCGGGTAGGGAAGTTCGCCTCAACGTCACACCTATATCGAGTGGATTTCGAAAAACTAGGGAAGAACCTCGCCGCCTTCTGGAAACTGTTCTCCAACCACCCGGTCCCGCGATTTGTGTTCGTGACCGTGTGCGTGGGCGCGCTTATTCTGGGCGTCCTTTTTCTCATCGCCAAAGTCAAGGAAACGATTGCCCGGCTCTTTCGCGGCGACGCCGAGGAGAAACGTCGCATTCGCAGGCGCAGACGGTTCGCGGTGCACGTCAGCACAGAGATCGACCGGATCGACACGCCCCCAGATTGGAGCGACCACAAGTTCAGCGAGCTCGAAGCGGAAGTCGAAGCGGAAGGTCACCGACGCCGCGTGTTTGGATTCCGCCGCCAGCCGACGCTACGGCGCGAGGGATCGCTCTCCCGCGCTTTGCAAGCGAGTCGCGAACGCTTGATCCTGTTGGAAGGCGAGCCCGGCGCTGGAAAGAGTGTCGCGCTGCGTCACCTTGCCGTCGTCCTTGCTTCCTCGGCTGCGAAGTCCCGGAATGCCAGATCGATTGTCCCTCTGTACATCAATCTCAAGTCGATCGATTGTCCGTCCGACAAACACGTGGATGTGGCGCTCATCCGCGAGCACGTTCTAAAGACACTAAACCGCGCGAATGACAGCGCCGTCGAGGACTTCCTCAATGACGAATTTGCTCGCGGCCTGGAGGAAGGGACTTGGTTGTTTCTTTTTGACTCGTTCGATGAGATTCCGGACATTCTGAGTGCGACAGCTGCCGACACTTGGGTTCGCGAGTACGCCGATGCGATCAGCACCTTTCTACAAGGTCTCAACACATGTAGGGGGATTGTCGCATCCCGATATTTCCGGGGTCCAGGTGCGCTCGGTTGGCCTCGGTTTCGAATTCTCGCACTGTCCGATGAGCATCGCCGACGCCTGATCCAGCGAGCCGACCTTCCGGGGGCCATTGAGGTCGACCTGATCAGCCGCCTCGAGCTCACCGGCCCAGAGCTAGCGGTAACTTCTCGCAATCCGATGTTTCTCGCACTGCTTTGCCAGCACGTCGCCAAGGGAAATCCTTTCCCCGAGAATACTCATGTTGTTTTCGAAGACTACGTGGACACACGTCTGCGTCGTGATGAGGGAAAGCTGATTCGGCGTTTCAGCGTTGGGCCGACTCAGGTGCGCGAAGCGGCCGAGCAGGCCGCATTCTGCATGGCGTATCACCCTACGCTCGGTTTAAGCCCGTCGCGAGCCGCGCTCGCGGCGGCCATGTCGGAGCGTGGCTATACGGGCGATGCAATGACGATGTTCGACGCGCTGGAATTCATCAAGCTTGCAAGCGCGGAAAGCGGAGCTGTCGACCCGCCATTTACATTCGCGCATCGCCGCTTCCAGGAGTACTTTGCCACGTCGGTTGTTTTGCATGAAGACATCGTCACGCCGGAAAGGCTCCTTACGGATGCACGATGGCGAGAGACGGCGGTCGTGCTGCTGCAGACGCAAAGCGGCGAGCGGCTCGAACGCATCGTTGCCACGATTGGCGAACTTCTCGAACGGGTAGTTGCTTTGGTCGAAAGGGCGATGCCCGAGGATGTGCCTGCGATCCCCCTAAAGGAGCCGCAACCGTTGGATCGCAGTATGCTGCATTTGGTGCGCGACTTCCCCTGGCCGCCGCTAACCTTACACCTGCTGTCGTTGCTGCAATCGGGATATCAGGGGCGGGCATCGGCAGCTCCTGACTATCTGCGCGATCTCGTCGGTCGAATCGTGCTTCTCGCGACGGACTCCGGCACGCTCACCGACCGTAAGTGGGCACTCGAAGTCGCGGGCATCGCTCCAGCACCTATCCTTACGGCGGTCATTCGAGACGCGTTCGCGGGAGGGAGTCGCTGGCTCGGAGAAGTTGCGTACCGACAGGCAGCACTGCTACCTGTCGTACCGCCTGATATTGCTTGGTCAATCCGAAGGGCGTTGAAGATGTCATTTGTTTCTGGTCGTCTTCGCCGCGAACGCGACGCGACGTATGCCCACTTGCGACGACTTCCCCAGAATGCCCAGTTTGTCGATGCTGCACGTCTTCTAATCAGCATCCCACCAATCGATTTCGCTCTTCACGGATTCCTGTTGGCCATGATGATGCGTGAGGCAAACACTGTGTTGTCGGCTGTGGGGATGGCTGTCGC
Organism: Chthoniobacterales bacterium; assembly: GCA_036385955.1. Lineage (GTDB taxonomy): Bacteria > Verrucomicrobiota > Verrucomicrobiia > Chthoniobacterales > UBA10450 > AV80. Next base: position 2,421 of record DASVJK010000145.1, read on the forward strand.
CTTGGCTATTTTGGCGGTCGCTCCTTATCTAGTGAGACAAGTTTGGCTAACTGATGGTACCGGTTTGTGGGCTGCCATCGGTTTCATCGTGAGTTTTCGGCTATTGATTGTAATGTTCATCGCTGGACCACCCGGTTGCGGCGTGTTGTTGATTGCTATCCCGATATTACTCTGGCCAGGCTTTGCCTTAGCAGCGGCCGGTGCAGGTCAGTTTACGGGAATTGTGTGGTGGCCGATTCTGAGTGCCTTTCCGCTTCTATTCGCGATGCGCGCTATTGGAGTAGCTGTTCGTAATGGCCTGAATCAGCTTCGTCGCGTGAAGTTTAGAAAACCAACGGTGAGTGAATTGCTCGGTGTTGGCCTTGTCCTTGCTGCCATCGTGCTTCTTCAAGGAGGCCAGTTTGACTCGTTCCTGCGCGGTAAGCGCGTCACGGCCCTGGGCGATGAGCTCGCCAAGTTCATCGGTGGCGTGTTCTTAACGCTATCGTTCGGTGTGGTGTTTATTATATTCGCCCGTCAGATTGCTGTAGAGATCTATGACAACCGTCTGTGGAAGCGCGAAGTAAAACATGCGCAGCATTTCGAAGATGTTGAACAATTGGTAAAGCTCCTGCGAAGGTTTCGCGCGAGAGGACTACAGCTCGTCGAGCGCGTCCGTAGTGAGTCGATGCTGGAACCATCGGCTGCCAACGAGTTGTCAATCCGTCGCGTCGCCATTGAATTCGAAAATGAGCCTACAGAAAATCAAAAGTTGTGGCTGGCACAGAAAACCGTTCTTGAGCGTGGACGTTTCTGGTGGAAACAGTTCTGGGAGTTTAGGTCAGACGTAGACATGCGAATGATAGATGCTCTAAACATACTAGCTGAGCAGTTGCGCACACGCCGAGCGATCTGAATCATCGGTTATCGTTTCACGCGCTTCATCGCCTCGATCAACTCCGCCGGGGAGTCGTGCGCCAGCTCCTCCTCTTGTTCCGCGGTGCCGCGAACGAGCTCGATCGTTTCGCGGTAGGTGGCGAGATAGGCGCGGCAGGAGGGGCAGACCAGCAGGTGCAGGTCGAAACTGTGGCGGGTCTCCGCGTCCAGCTCGTCGTCGACATACGAGTCGAGGAAGGCGATCAACTCGATGCAGGTCACGTGGCTCATATCGCGCCTCGCATGTGCGGGTCGAGCAGCGTGCGCAGCGCCTGGCGGGCGCGGTGCAGTTTGACCTTGAGATTGTCGCGGGTGATCTTCAGCTTTTCCGCGACGATGTCGGCCGGAAGCTGCTCGATGTCGCGGAGCACCAGCACGATGCGGTACGGCTCGGGCAGTTGATCGATGCACCGCCGCACCAGAGCGCGCGCCTGTTCGCGCTGGAGGATCTCCTCGGCGGTCTCGGTCCAGCCGACCGACGACTGCTGCTGATTGCCGTCGGCTTCGAAGGCAGGTAACAGCGCGTCGACATCTTTCTCGCGCCGTGCGCGGATGCGCAGCTTCATCAGTGCGCAATTCACGGCAATTCTGTGCAGCCACGTCGAGACGCGGCTCTCCGAATTGAACTCGCCGATGGCGCGGAAGGCGGCCACGAAGGTCTCCTGAACGGCGTCGCGGGCCTCTTCCTCGTCGCGCAGGAATGCGGCGCGTCACCGCCAGCAGCGGCGCGGCGTGGTGTTCCACCAACTCCTCGAATGCAACTTCGTCGCCGGTGCGCAATCGCTCGATGAGGTACCCGTCATCGGCCAGCGTAGCGCGTTCAGTCGTCGAGGAGAGCATTGAACATGTGACCCGAGGCCACCAGGCGGCCGGCGGCCTCCTCGGAGAGCGGCTCCGAGAAGAGGAAGCCCTGCGCATATTCGCATCCGAGCGCCTTCAGCCGCTGGA
>DASVJK010000146.1:0-38766 GCA_036385955.1 Chthoniobacterales bacterium
ACCTCAACTCCTCCCAACGCGCCGCCCACCTTCAACCCTGGCTCCATCTCTACAACTGGCATCGCCCTCACTCCGCCCTCCAGCTCAAACCTCCCATCTCCAAACTCCTCGCAAACCGAAACAACCTCTTGAGACTCCACAACTACCTGGGTTGGTCCAGAACAATTTTGACCTTACGCTCAGACGTCTGGGCGGCGTTCAGTTGGCTCAGCAGCGTCGGACCGCTTGCGACATTCTCTTCTGAATTTTTTGGGGCTTCTTCACCGCTCAACGCCGAACGCAACGCACCTTCCACCAATTGTGCGCAATGAATTTTCACGGGTGGCAACGCACCAAGCGGCGCGGCAAGGTCTTCACCCGACATCGATTTCGCTTCCGCGATCGTTTTGCCCGCAAGCATTTCCGTCGCAACGCTCGCCACCGCGATCGCTGTCTGGCAGCCGAAAGTTTGAAAAGTCGCTCGATCGATCACCTTTCGTCCGCCTTCCTCCTTGAATTTCACCCACATCCGCAGCATGTCGCCGCAATCGGCACTGCCGGCCGTGCCGATGGCGTCGGCGTCTTTCATCTCCCCAAGATTGCGCGGATTCTTCACCGCGTCTTCGATCCGAGTTTGCAAATCGTCGTTTAGTGAATCGCTCATTCGAGGTGATATCGGGGTAGCTTTGAGTCGACTCCGGCGCTCCACGCATCGATTCCGCCACCGAGGCTTTTCACGTTTTCGAACCCGTGCCCCTGGAAAAATGCCGCGGCGTCCATGCTTCGCGCGCCTTTGTGATCGTAAATGACAAAAAGATCATTTCTCGATTCTTTGGCCAAAATTTCCTGCATCAACTCTTGAGTGAATAGATGTGAGTCTGCCAACTTGACCGCTTCCCATTCCTCCCGCGTGCGCACGTCGAGAAGATAAACCTTTTCGCCGTTTGCGATTCGATCCGACAGCTCGCGCGGCTCGATTTGCATCGCTGCGTCCGCTTCGTGACTGGCGATGATGTGTTCTACTACTTCGTTGACGTTTAGGTTTTCGTTGCGAGCGCAGACGCCGGCGAGCGTTTCGTTAGGACTAAACCCACAGCTGCTGCAACCGCCGAGGTGATACTTTCGGAAGAGCGCGCGTTGCGCGCCGGGGAACTGCACGAGCAAGTCCCGCATGGTGATATTGGGATCGATGGCGGCAGACACGTTCATTTCTGCGCAACGTAGGTGCCGCGACTGAATCCTGCAAGGTGCGGTGGGAAAGCGACCGATCCAGTTATTCGTGGAAGCACTTGTCATCCCGAGTCGCGTAGACGGCGAGGGACCTCGCAATCGGAGAAAGAAGCTCGCGTTACGCTTCGCGAAGGACGCAGTCGCAGCATCGAACGTCACGGCTCGTGGCTCGCGTACTCTTAGAGCCATTGTGAGGTCCCTCGCCGTCTGCGCGGCTCGGGATGACACGCTGTGTCGTGTCTTCTACAGCTTCGTTGGTTCTCCGAGCAACTCCGCGATTCGCTTCAACAACCGCCCCGCACCGCCGCCATCGAGGCTGCGGTGATCGAAGCTCAATGTCATCTGCGCTTCCGTCCTCGGCACGAATTCGCATTTAGCCTCGTCCCAAGACGGCACTTTCTTTCCAACACCTAGCCCGAGCAGCAAGGTCTGATCGGGCAGGGGAATTGGCGTGCCCCACTCGAGTCCGAAGCTGCCGAAGTTTGAGACGGCAGCGATTCCTCCCGCTTGCATGTCAGGCGAAACGCGACGCTGACGCGCGAGCGCCACCAGTTCGTTGTAACGGTTGGTAAGATCAGCGAGCGAAGTTTTGTCTGCACCGCGAATGATCGGGACCATGATCCCGTCCTCCGCTTCCACCGCGACGCCGACATCGATCGAGTTCGACTGAACCACTCGGCCGCCAATTAACCGCGCGGCTGCAATTGGGTTCTCGGCGAGGGCGAGGGCAAGCGCGCGCAAAGCGTAGAGAGCCGGGCCTGGTTTCGGGTCACGTTTCTTCCGGTCTTCCAGGACAGGATCGAGACAAACGGACGAACCGACCGTCGCCAGCGGCCTCGTCCAGCTCCGGCGCATGGCGTCGGCCACGCCGATCCGAATCGCGGTCGCGGGCGAGGCGGATTGCTTCTCGATGCCTTGCAGGAAATTCTCCAGGTCCTTCACCGTGACGCGCCCGGCTGTGCCCGATCCGAGAATACCGGCGAGATCCGCGTTCGTTAATTGCAACTCCGCCATCCTTGCGCGAATACGCGGCGAAAGATAACCTGCGCCTTTTGCTCCGGCGGGCACGGGTAACCCGCCGCTGGTTTGAGCCATCGCTCCGTTGGTCTTTTTCTCTGCCACAGCTTTCAAGTTCGCTTCACCCCGCCCTGGCACTTCCGCGGCGACACTCTCCGCCGGTGGCTTCGGCGTATTTTTCGCGAACTTTGCCGCGTCCTGTTCACTGCCCTCGACGTACCCGAGAACCGCGCCGATAGGATACGTTCCTTTGACCTCCGCGGTGATCGTTTTGATCTCGCCCGCGCACGGCGTCGTCACGCTCATCACCGCCTTGTTTGTTTCGACTTCGATAATTTCCTGATCCGCAACGACCTTGTCGCCCGGTTTTACTTTCAACGCGACGACGGTGGCTTCGGCAATCGACTCGCCGAGCTGCGGCATGGTGATGGGAACTTGCGGCATGATTTTATTCTCGAAGTAGCTGGCGAGCGCGCTCGCCGATTAATTTTGCGTTCGGTCGATGCGCGGCCCACAGGTTCGGGTGATACGGAATCGGCGTGTCTTTCGCATTGATCCGCTGCGGTGCGGCGTCGAGCAGGTGAAATCCTTCGGAGGCAACACGCGCAATCACTTCGGCGTTCACGCCGCCCCACGGAAACGATTCGCCCACGCAAAGCAGACGTCCGGTCCGCGCGACCGATGCCAGCACCGTGTCGGTGTCGAGCGGTTTCACCGAACGCAGGTCTACCACTTCGATTTCGAAACCTTCCGCAGCCATTTCTTCGGCGACGGTCAGCGCTTCATGCACCATCGCGCTGTAGGTAACGATGGTGAGGTCGCGACCGGCGCGAGTGATTCGAGCCTTGCCAGTCGGCAATGATTCGGTCGGCAGCTTCTCGGCCTTGAGATGGTAGTAGAGATACTTGTGCTCGCAGAAGACGACCGGGTCGTCGATCGCGACGGCTTCGAGCAGCATCGAGTACGCGTCCTCCACGGTCGCCGGCGTCATTACAACAAGACCGGGATAATGCGCGTAGAGCGATTCCATGCTCTGACTGTGAAACGGCCCGCTGCCTTTCGTGCCTCCTGATGGAAGGCGCACTGTGATCGGGCAGGGGACTTGGGTCCGCCAGTATTGAGTGCCGGCGTTGTTTAGAATTTGGTTGAGCGCGACACTCGAGAAGTCCGCAAACTGCATCTCGACGATCGGCCGCATTCCCTGAATCGCCGCACCGATCGCCGTGCCGACCATTGCGTCTTCGCTGATCGGGGTGTCGAGCACGCGGCCGGGAAATTCCTTCGCCAAGCCTTTCGTCGCTTTGAACGCACCGCCGAACGCACCGACATCCTGGCCGTAGATAAAAACGCGATCGTCTTCCTTCAACGCGCGCGCCTGGGCTTCGCGGATCGCTTCGAGGTAAGTTATGCTCATGCCGGTTGATCGACCAGATGCCGCATCGAGAACGCGCACCAATCTTCCGAGTCGCCTTCCGGCGCAGCTTCCTTCTGCGCCGTCGCGACAGCTTCCTCCACTTCAGCGACAGCTTCTTCGCGCCAGCTGTCCAGTGTTGCCTGATCCAACAGTTTGCGGTCCAGGACCAATGTCTCCGCGCGCTTCAACGAATCCCGCGCGAAGGGCTCCTTGCGGATCTCGTCGGTGACGTAACTCGCATCATCATGTTCGCCGTGGCCAGCCAGACGCAAAACTGAAGCGACCACGAACTGCGGCGGACGGCCCGCGCGCGCTCGTTTCACTGCGCCGCCGATCACATCGAGGCAGGCCGTGAGATCCGTTCCGTCGACGGAGTAACCCTCGAAACCGTAGGCCTTCGCGCGATCGGCCAAATCATGGCAGGCGAACTCGCGTTCGTTCGGCGTGGAGTAGGCGTAGTGATTGTTCGTCGCCACCATGACGAGCGGCACTTGCTCGACCGCCGCGATATTCATTCCCTCATGCCAGGCGCCAGCCTGCATTCCGCCTTCGCCAATAGTCGTTAGGCCAACAAAATTCTTTTCGCCTTTGAAACGTTTTGCGAGAAGCGCGCCGACGGTCACGGAAACCATCGCGCCGAGATGGCTGATCATCGCCATGTAGCCTTCGCCCGGGCGGCCGCGGTGAATGTTCCCATCGCGCCCGCGCATCGGACCTGACCTCGAGCCGAGGTAAGTGCGCGCCACATCGATAAGCGGCTCGCCGAAAATCATCCGGCCGACTTGATCGCGAATGAGCGGCGCGAAAATGTCGCCCTTTTGCAAGAACAACGCGCCCGCTGCGCTGACAGCTTCCTGGCCGCGCCCGACATAAACGCCGCCGGAAATCAGACCGCCGCGATAGAGACTCGCGAGCTTTTCTTCAAACACGCGCGATCGCAGCATCCAGCGAAATGCTTCGAGGAAGCGTTCATGCGGCGCCGATTTCGATTCCGAGGCGCCGCGTTCCACCGTTTGAAGCATCAAACGACTTAGCCAGCAACCGCAGCAGGCGCAAAATATTTTTTGGCAACTGCGCGCGGGACGACAACCCGTTGGTCATCCGCGAGGTCGCCGCGGCGACCGAGGGACCTCGCAATGACAGTGCGGGTGTCTAGACACAAGAAGGCGAAGATTACAGTTGCGAGGTCCCTCAGCGTCTGACGCGCCTCGGGATGACAGCTGGTTTCGCTCCAGCTCTGATTTGGCGACAGCTACCGACTGAGCGCCATGCTCTGCTCGTGTTCCGCGCCTTCGAGCGGGAAATGCCGTTGCGTGACGGTTTGCTGCGAGCGCGGCCGTTTCAGCTCTCCGTCGCTGCCGCGTTCTTCGGCCAATTTCATTCCGACCAGCTTGCTTACGCCGCGCTCCTCCATCGTGACGCCATACAAGATGTCCGCCTTCGCGATCGTACGCTTGTTGTGCGTGATGATGATAAACTGGCTCTGCGAAACGAACCGTTCCAGCACGCGGATGAACCGGTTGATGTTGCTCTCATCAAGCGGCGCGTCCATTTCATCGAGGATGCAGAACGGGCTCGGTCGCACCATGTAGATCGCAAAGAGCAACGCGACCGCGGTCATCGTCCGCTCGCCGCCGGAAAGGAGGGAGATGCTCTGCAACTGTTTCCCCGGCGGTCTTGCGCTGATTTCGATTCCGCAGCTGAGCGGATCATTCTCATCCAGCAGCGAAAGATCGGCGCGCCCGCCGTCGAAGAGTTCTCCGAACATCTCGCGGAAGTTGATCCGCACTTGCGCAAAAGTGTCGGCGAAAAGTTTTTGCGTCGTGCTGTTGATCCGGGTGATGACGTCGAGCACTTCGCGGCGCGCCGCGATCAAATCGCTGTTTTGCGTTTCCAGAAAACGGAAACGCTCTTCGAGTTCGTCGTACTCGTGCACGGCATCGAGATTCACCGGGCCCATGTTGTCGAGTTGCCGGGTGAGGCCCGCAATGATTTGCTCGAGATTCTCGCCGTCCTCGGAAACCTGCGCCGCGGGTTCCAAATCTTCCGTCGCTGGACTCCCGTTCGGACCGGCTCCGTCTCCGACCGGCTCTGGTTTCGCGCGCCGCTTGGTCACCACGCTCAATGTTTTTTGGAAGGCAAAGGAATCCGTCGTGAACGTGCGCAGGTCGATTTGATAACGGCGCATCACATGCTCGGCCAGGTTTTCGATGCGCAGTTGCAGCTGCGTTTGGCGGACCTCCTCTTTGCCACGGAGATCACGCAGATCGTTCAACGAATCGCGCAAGGTGCGCACCTGAGATTCCTGTTCGTTCACGGAAGCCAGTCGCGCACCTCGTTCATCCGCGAGCGCGGCAACAGCCTCGCCCGCTGCTTCCAACTGTGATGTCTGACTCAGGATTCTCGTTTCCGCTTCTTCTGATTCCTTCGCCTGCATGGCCAGCCGGTTCTGATAAGTCGCGATATCACCGCGGCGCGCGGCGACGAGATCAGCGAGCTCCGCTTCGCGGGCGGCCATCGGCTGGCGATGGTTAACCAGACTTTCGTGACGCTGCCGTTCCGTCGCCACCGCGAGTCGCAGCTCATTCAATTTTTCAACCGCTTCCTCCTCCTGCGACCGCGCATTTTCGCGCGCCAGCTCCGCAGCGCTCTTTCGCTCCAGTTCTTCGTCGAACGTTTTCTGCTGCGATCCCAGTTCCGTTTCCAGTTGGGCGATTCTTTCGTCAGCGCCCCAAACCTGCTGCTCCAGGGTATTTTTTTCGATCTGCAAGTTCGTCAACTTCTGCTCCGCGTCCTGCACCGACCGTTCTGTGGAGAGAATCTGAACACTCGCTTGGGAATGATTGTGCTGCGCCGTCTCGTGGCTCCTGCGAGCTTCCTCGACCGCGCCGATCGCGGCTTCGACTTGCTCCTGCGCCCGGTTCCGCGTGTCGATCAGGGTCTGCCGTTCGGCTTCGAGCGAATCGCGCTCCTGCGAGAGGCTGGTCAAAATCGCTTTGCGTCCCAGGAGCGAATCATTCGCCGCGATTGTGCTTCCGCCGAAGATGATTCCATCCGCGGAAATAAACTCGCCGCCAAGGGTGGCATACTGAAGATGCCCGGCGCGCTTCTTGAGCTCAAGAGCAGCAGCCAGATCGGGCACAATCACCACATCGCGCAACAGCCGCCGAACGATTGGCGCCAAAGTATCCGGCGCGTCCACTTTTTCGATCGCCCAGGCCAATGCACCTTTCGGCAGACTTGACGGTGGAGTGTTTGGAAGATCCGTCGACCACTCCGGAATCGCCAGGGCGGCTTGGCCCAACTTCTTTTCCGTTAGCGTTTGGAAAATTTCCGCCGCCAGCGCTGTGTTGTGTAAGACGACAGCGTGCATGGCCCGGCCGAACGCTGCTTCGAGTGCGGGAATGAACTCGCGATCAACATTCAAGTTTCCCACGAGCGCCCCTGCGATCGCCGGCCGGATCCGATCAGGATCGTTCAATCCCTTCAACACGGCTTGCGAGCCTTTCTCCAATCCCTCGCCTTCTTCCGTCATCTGGCGGAGGACTTCGAGGCGCGCCTGTTTTTCGGCGATCAACCGATCGACCCGCCCAATCTCTTTCTCGGCCTGGGCGAGAGTCGACTGGTGCTGTTGCTGTTGCTCTTCCGAATGGCGCAAAGTCTGTCGCAGTTTCTCCGTCGTCTGCTGCTCGCTTTCCATCGCCGCTTGCGCGCGGGCGAAATTGGCCCGCACCCCTTCCACGTGATGTGTCGCGTCGCTGATCGCGGGGCTCAGCTCGGAGATTCGCGCCGCGGTCGCATCGCGTCTCGCAGCAACACCGGTTAAATCATTCTGAAACGTCGCGATTCTGCTTTCGAATTTTGAAAGTGAGAGATGGAGGGACTGGAGTTCGTCCTCCTTTTGCACGCGCTCGGTCCGCGCGGCCCGCAAGGTTTCGGCAAGCTGGTCGACTTCGTTTTCTTTCGTCTCGAGAAGCTGATTGGTCCTGGCGATGAGCGCATCGGCCTCGTGAATCTGCGTCTCCTGCTCGCTCCGTTTTGCTTCGGCGGCGGCGATGTCGCTTTCGTAACGTTCGATCAATTCTCCGAGTTCCTGCGTGCGCTGCCGATTGAACTCGATCCGGCTGCGCAGGGCCGATATCTCGCTTTGCAGTCGTTGCACTTCCGCACGTGCGTCGCCGATTTTGCCGTCAATTTGATCCAGGTTTCGGCGCTTCGATGAGAACTCGTTCTCGCTCGCCTCGATTCTTGCATGAGCGCCATGTTCGGCTTCTTCCAGACGCGCTACCTCATTGCGGCCTCGTTCCGCTTCGGCTTGAAGTTCGTCAAGCTGCCGGCGCGAATGATGGGTGTCGAGCACCTGAAGATCGGCCAGCAATACCTGGTAGCGCCGCGCTTTCCCTGCCTGCCGTTGAAGTGAACCGATCTGGCGTTTCACCTCTTTAATGATGTCGCCAATTCGAAGGAGATTCGCTTCGGTTGCCTCCAGCTTGCGGAGCGCTTCGCGTTTTTGCGTTTTGTATTTGGTGATGCCGGCGGCCTCTTCGAAAACGGCGCGACGATCTTCCGGGCGCGAGCTAAGAATCAAATCGATCTTGCCCTGCTCCATGATCGAGTAGGCGCTACGCCCCACACCCGTGTCGGCGAAGAGACTTTGAATGTCGCGCAACCGGCACGGCGTTTTATTCAGAAGGTATTCAGAATTTCCATCGCGATAAACGCGCCGCGTCACACGAACATCGTGCCAGTCCACGCCGAGCTCGCTCCCGCAATTCGTGAACGTCAGTGAAACCTCGCCGAACCCGACCGGCTTGCGTGTTTCGGTTCCGTTGAAAATGACGTCCGCCATTTCGCCACCGCGCAATGCTTTGGCCGATTGTTCGCCGAGCACCCAGCGAACGGCATCGAGCACGTTGGATTTTCCGCAGCCGTTCGGCCCGACGATGGCAGTGACTCCTTCGTGAAATTCGAAGACAGTTTTATCCGCGAACGATTTAAAGCCGATGAGTTCGAGCGATTGAAGGTGCATGTGCGGGCGTGCCGTGCCTGCCTTTAATAACGGCAGCAGCCCCGCTCAGAGCAAGCAAATAATACTAGATAGCGACGGGGAAAGTCTGCCGACCACAAGATATGGCACACATCAACCGCTGCGTCGCCAGACCGCCCTGCGCAATCCGTAGAGCAGCGTCCCAACGGCGGCGACGACTCCTGTGACCGACAAACCAGCCCGAGTCTCAGCGCCGAGCGCGTCCTCGCTCATCGAACACTGCACCAGAATCCACAGGATTGCGGCGATCGATACAACAGGCACCAACTTGGCGCCTGGAAACGAAAATGGCTTCACGTCATGGCGAACATCGCGACGCATTAGTTCCCAAGCAGCAGCGCAGCATATAAGATAGAGTAGCAGTGCCGCGACGTTCGCCATCACGAGCAGCGATTCGAACGTGGAGGTCAGGGACAGGATGAATGCGATGAATGCGTAAATCACAATAGCGATATCTGGTGACCTGAAGCGAGAGTGTACGTGTGCGAATACACGTGGCAAAATGCCAGCGCGGCCGAACGCGAAAAGAATTCGGGGCGAGCTGAGAATATCGGAACCAACAAAACCAAAGGCAGAGACTGTCGCCGCCGCGAGCAACAGCAGCCGCCCGAAATCGCCCAGAAAAGTCGCAGCAGCATCGGCTAGTGGAGAGACCTTGTTGTCAGCGAGGTGCGGGCCGAGCGTCCCTTGCGCGACCAATTGAATCAGAATGTAGATGACGGTCGTAATCGACAGTGCGGTGTAGATTGCCCGCGGCACGGTGCGGGCGGGGTTTCTCACCTCACCACTCGGTATCAGTGCCACTTCGACTCCGAAGAAAGCGAAGAGTAGAGGCAACACTGCGTTGCCAAGCGCTTTGCCTCCGGGCCAGCCCGGCCACGCCAGTTCGGCGGGTCGGATAAAGAAAACCCCCACAACAATGAACACGAGCAGCGGGACGAGTTTCGCGATCGTGACGACCCCCACGGCACCGGTTCCGGCACGGACGCCGCGGACATTGATGGCAGCAAGCACCGCGTACACTGTGAACATAACGAAGAAACGCCCTCCAAATCCGCCAAGCCACGGCAAGAGGATGGCCAAATTGCCGAAGAAGAAGTTCACGACCGCTGCGACGCTCAGGACCGCTGTCGTATAGAAGAATAATCCGGTGATGAAACCGACGTAGCGCCCGAATGCTAGCTCGGCATAAGCGTAAAGGCCGCCCGTGAGCGATACGCGGCTGCCCGCGAGAGCGAAACACGTGACAAACAGAGTCATTGCGATCGCGCAGACGACGAACGCGATTGGCGCCGCCGCGCCCAATCCCTGGGCAACGAGCGCGGGCAATGCGAAGATGCTCGCGCCAATCGTGGTGTTAACAATGTTCGCCGTCAGGCCAGAGACGCCAATGGCGCGGACAAGTTGCGCGTCGGCATTGCGCGGCTGTTCGTTTGTCATGAATGCATCGTTAGGCATTCAGCGATGGCGAAACAAGTCTCTTCGCCGCGGTGCGTCCGAGAAGTGTTGCGCAAAGCGCGGGAACTTGGTTTAGGGTTACGGAATGCGTGCCAGTCATCTTGAAGATTACTATTCTTTCCTGCGGTTCCCGAGTGTTTCCACCGATGCCGAATATGCCGAGAAAGTCACAGAATGTGCGCACTGGCTCGTGGAAAAATTGAGCGGCATCGGGCTCGAGGCGAAGCTTGTTCCGACACCGGGCCATCCGGTTGTCTGGGCGAAAAATAAACATCAACCCGGGCGCCGCACGGTTATGATTTACGGGCATTATGACGTGCAGCCGCCCGATCCACTCGACCTGTGGGATTCGCCGCCTTTCGATCCGGTCCTGAAAGACGGCTACGTTTTTGCGCGCGGCGCCACCGATAATAAAGGGCAGATTCTCTCGCACATTCTCGGAGTCCAGGAGACGCTCGAGCAACAGGGCGATCTTCCGGTTAACCTGCATTTCGTGATCGAGGGCGAGGAAGAAATCGGCAGCGGTAACCTCGGAAATTTTCTCTCGGAAAATAAGGAGGCGCTGCGTTGCGATGTCGCGGTCGTTTCCGATACCGGAATGGTGAAGCGCGGTATGCCGACCTTGAGTTACGGCTTGCGCGGTGTCACTGCGCTCGAGGTCAAGGTGACCGGCGCGAAGATGGATTTGCACTCAGGCGTGTTCGGCGGCTCGGTTGCGAATCCAATCATGGCGCTGGTGCGTTTGCTCGCGACCTTGCATGATGACAAAGGTCACGTCGCGATCGAGGGATTCTACGACACGGTGAAGCCGCTGGAAGATTGGGAGCGGAAAGCTTGGCGCGAATTGCCCCTCGATGGGGACGAGGAAATCCTGAAGGAGACCGGCGCGCCCGCTCTTTTTGGGGAAGAGGGTTACACCACGCTCGAACGACTCTGGGGACGGCCGACTGCGGAAATCAACGGAATCGGGGGCGGTTACCAGGGTGTGGGAACCAAGACAGTGATCGCGAGTCACGCGATGGCCAAGCTCACATTCCGGCTTGTGCCGAATCAACAGGGCGACGAGATCCTGAACCTTGCGACCCGACATCTGGAAAAGCATTTGCCTCCCGGGGTGGCGATGGAAATTACACGGGGTCACAGCGGACCGTGGTATTTGACCGATCCTCATTCTCCTGCCGGGCAAGCGGCGCAACGCGCGTTGCGCGAGGCGTTCGGCAAAGATCCGGCGCTCATCCGCGAGGGCGGCAGCATCCCGATCGTCTCGCAATTCCGCACCATTCTCGGAGTCGAAACGCTCCTGCTCGGTCTCGCGCTGCCGGATTGCCGCGCGCATTCGCCGAACGAAAATTTCCCGCTCGAGAACATGGATGCCGGCATTCGCCTGAACAAAGCTGTTCTAGCCGAGCTCGCCAAGAAGTAAGCGATCCAACAACGGTGGCGCGCAAACTTGCGTGTCATCCCGAGCCTCGCAGACGGCGAGGGACCTCTCACCCGGTCTAGTGCGTTCTGCTAACGTCCACCACGTCGGTCCAGGCGTATCCCATAATCATCGCTTGCTCGGACGCTTGTGAGGTCAGCGATCCTCCCGAGGTCGCGGTCCCGTCTGCGCGGCTCGGGATGACGACCGGTGGTGCAGCGCGTTATTCATCACTCGCGCTTGTGCTACTTTCCCGCTCCATGCGACGAGCCAGAAGAATTGCCGGCATTTTTTTCTTGATCGCAATGCTCCTGGGCGTCGCCGAGCGGGCGCAGGCCGAAGAGTCGTTAGGCAACAAAATTAAGAAAATCTTCGCGCCGACGCCGACCCCGACGCCGCGAAAACATCGTAAGAGTTCGACCCCGCCGAAGAAAAAAGAGGACGCGGAAAAATCGCCTTCGCCAAAGCCATCGGCCACTCCAGAGAAATCTCCGTCGCCCTCCTCTTCGAAGAAGAAAAAGAAGACCTCACCGAGGCCCACACCAAATTCTTCGCCGAGCCCTTCCCCAAAGAAGAAACATAAACCTTTTCATTCGCCCACTCCACCGCCGGCGGAATCTCCGACACCTCCTTCGAGCCCGGCCGCAGTACCCGAGGCGACCGAAACTCCGAGCGCCACACCGCTACCTTCGCCATCCGTGAAGAAAAAAGGAGCGCCGGCCACCATCTCCGCTAACAGCATATCGGGTTACGACAGCTATCCGCCCAACGTCCGCAAAGTAATCGACACCGCACTCGAGCTCACGGCGCGAAATCTCGATTACAAATACGGCTCAGCGGATCCAGCAAACGGTGGAATGGATTGCTCCGGCTTCGTCTTTTACGTGTTGACGCAGAATGAAGTCCGTGATGTGCCGCGCGATTCGAGCCAGCAATATGTCTGGTTGCGCAAGGCGGGAAATTTCAAGCCGGTGAACAGCCGCCAGGAGGACACCTTCGAACTCGACGAACTCGTTCCCGGCGATCTTCTTTTTTGGACAGGCACCTACAGCATAGATCGCGACCCGCCGATCACCCACGCTATGATCTATCTCGGCCGCGAAAAGGGTACCGATCAACGAATCATGGTGGGCGCCAGTGACGGCCGGTCTTACAAGGGCGAATCACGTTACGGCGTAAGCGTTTTTGATTTCAAGATTCCTCGCCCAGACAAGACGGACGAAGACAGGGTGAGCCCATCATTCATTGGTTACGGCCATATTCCTGGCCTGTAGGGGGTTTATGACCGCCGACCCTAACACGATTCGGCGGTCATAGACCCCCGCTACAGTTATCGCTCGTTAGGCGTTGGCGACACGAGTGGCGTGAACGATGGTTCCGAGCTGCGCCTCGGCCCATCATTCACCCTCATGTCCCGGTGATGCTTGATCGAAACTCCGATAACGAGCGCGAGCACAACGAAAATGACGAGGCGCTGCTCGCGTGGCGTAAGAACAAACATCGCGAACAGCCGCTTCATCTTTTCGCGTAGGGAATCGGATCCTTCCGTCCAGCTTCGCGGAAACCTTCCAGTCTGATCCGGCATGAATCGCACGTACCGCAAGCGAGGAGATCCGCCGTCGGATCGTAGCAACTGTGCGTCAAAGAAAAATCGACGCTGAGTTCGATCCCTTTCTGGATAATTTGCGCTTTCGACATTGCGAGGAGCGGCGCGTGGATGCGGAACCGCGTGCCTTCTACACCGGTCTTCGCCGCAAGCCCTGCCAGATCTTCAAACGCTGCGATGAAGGCCGGCCGGCAATCGGGGTACCCGCTGTAATCGATCGCGTTCACCCCAAGGAAAATATCGGCGGCTCCGAGGACTTCGCACCAAGCCAGCGCGTAAGAGAGGAAAATGGTGTTCCGCGCTGGAACGTAGGTGATAGGAATGCCCGCCTTTTCAGTTCGATTTTTGGGCACCTGGATTTCATCCGTCAGCGCCGATCCGCCAAAAATGCGCAGATCGATGTCGGCGATCCGATGTTCGCGTGCGCCGAGAGAAGTCGCCACGCGCTTCGCTGCCAGCACTTCGATGTTGTGTCGCTGTCCGTAATCGAACGACAGCGCATAGGGTTCGAATCCTTCCCGGACGCAGATGGCGAGCGTTGTTGCAGAATCGAGGCCGCCACTCAGAAGCACGACCGCGCGCTTCATCGCCGCTTGGGACGGGAGCCGGCGTCGTCTGGGTAATCCGCGCAAACGGTCAAGGCAATCCCACCGCGAGCGGAGAATTCCGCGGTCACGACCGCTTCACGCGGCGAGCATGCGCGCACGAAATCATCGAGAATCCGGTTCGTGACCGCCTCGTTAAAAGCGCGCTCGTTGCGATAGGAAGCGAGGTAGAACTTCAGCGACTTGCTCTCGACGCAAAGCGCATCTGGGACGTATTCGATGGTGATTTGCGCGAAATCCATCTGACCGGTGACTGGACAGAGCGATGTGAAATCCGCGGTCTCAAATCGAATGCGGTACTGTCGCCGCGCGGGATTCGGGAACGTCTCCAGCCGCGCTTCTGTGGGAGAAGAGGGCAGCCGCGCTTCACTCTTCCCAAGTAAGGTGAGCTTCGCAGTTTTGTTTGGTCTCGCCACGCCTGCATTAAAGCGCAGTCATGATCGCCTTTTCAATGGGATTCGATGCGAAATTTGATCGCAGAGCGCGCGGAGGGCGCAGAGACAAGAGAAATCCATTTTCCTCCACGACCTCTGCGTTCTCCGCGGTAAATCCAAACTGCGAAGCCTAATCCGGTTGCCGCAACATCGGATTAGCAAGCGCGCGCTCGCGGTCGCCCGGCTTGTTGTAGTTCCAGTAATCGACTTTCAGATTGCGCTTCATCTTCAAATGGCTGCCGTCGGCCGCGGTCCATTCGCGCAGCAGGTAAGGGCCGTCGCGATCGAGAATGAAATGGTCGACGCCTCCCGGGTGCTCGACAGCAACGTCGATTGTTTTTTCGGTCGGCTTGAATGAAATCTTTGCCGGGTTGAATACGATGGTGTCTTTCTTCGAGTTGATGATTGACCCGGCCAATTGCACTTCGAATTCCCCGGTCGTTTTGGAGAAATCGATCGTCCGCACCAGCCAGGGCAGCTCGTCGTAAAGGTAACCGTTCGCCGGCAGAGCGATGTTCTCTTTTCCTTCCGCCATCCCATCCCAGTAGGTGTGGTACTCGTAGCTGAGTTGATCACCGTTGCGGCGCGCTTCCTTATAGGTGTTGCCACAGCTGTCATTGCTCGTGAGCGAAAACTTGAGGAGCTTCGCGTTGTCCACCCGCCAGAAGTTCGAGTGCATTTGCTGGTAGACGTAGAGACCGGTCGGCACGTGGAGGATCTGATTGAGCTTGAGGACCGCGATCGTTCCCGGCCGCTGCCAATCGTCCGGCTTTACCAATTGTTTTGGATCGAAAGGCTCGCGCACGAGAACGTGCAGGACTTCGCAGGGGCGCGGAATCCCATACCGGGCAATCTGTGCGTCGTAGATATTGAACTCGGCTTTGCCATCGCCCCAGTAGCTGTTGTTCTGCAGCAAGGCTGGCGTGAATTGCGCGGCAGCCATCTTTGAGAAGACAACGAGCGTCGAGCAGATCATGCAAAGCGACCTCACCATCGCCGAGCCTACACTAACGTCCCCAGGAAGGGAATTTTTCGCAGAGTTCATTCTTGTGATTCGGAACCACTCTTGTCATTCCGGGCGAAGTCGAGGAATCTTTCGCTGTGAGAGATTCTTCGAACAGCAGTCCTGTCGGTGAACCGCCCCGCGGCGGAGTTGAGCAAGCGGGCGTCATCGATCTTTTTGCGCTTGACCAAAAGACCGATGAAATCCTTCTCGCGATGCACGAGCCGCGACCATGGGACGGCTCCGATTTGCGGCTGCATGAACTGCAGGAAAAATTCAACGCCTATGTCTCCTTCCTGCTTGATGGCGAAATGATCGCGGCGCATCCGGAGCTCGCCGGCAAATCCGCGCGCATCGAACTACGCTGCGATTACATACCGGACGATCGCGCCCTCGATTTGCTAAATTTGATTCACGATCAAATCGCGCTTCAGGAAATTGAGATGGAAGTGGTCGTGGCGGAGCGCGGGTGTGGCAGCGATGCTCGTGCCATGAGAGTTGACGCGGGATGACACCTCAATGAGGCGAAATCACGCGAATTCAGTAATTCAGGAACGAAACGACCGGAATCGGTGCCAGTTTTTCGCGACCGTGCAGGAATTCCAGTTCGATTAGGAACTGCGCTTCCAGGAGAACTCCGCCGACTTTTTTGATCAGTGCGACGGCCGACGCGGATGTGCCGCCCGTCGCGAGGAGATCATCGATCAGGACAATTTTTTCCCCCGGCTCAATGGCATCGATATGCAACTCCATCTCAGCCTCGCCATACTCGAGCGAATACTTCGCGCTCTCGGTTTTGAAGGGCAGGCGACCTTTTTTTCGAAGCGGCACAAAACCAACTCCCAGCTCATAGGCGACGGCGGAGCCAAAGAGAAATCCGCGAGCATCGATTCCGACAATCTTGTCGATCTCCTTGTCGCGGCATTGCTCGAGAAAGACATTGATCGATGCTCGGAAGAGTTTTCCGCTGCTGAGAATGGGCGTGATGTCCTTAAAGACAATTCCCGCCTTCGGAAAATCGGGCACATCGCGCACCGCAGCACGAAGCTGATCAATCGTGTCGGAAATCATGGCGCGACGCTACTGTTTCAGCCGCAAAGGTCAACGCCCGCGCCGCGAGACCGAAGTCATCGCGGGTTTGCCAAGGGGAGGCCCTGTCTTTACACTGGGCACTCGCGATGGACCGCCCACTTTTGATCGCCTCGACGCTTTGTTATCTCACGGCGGTCGTGCGC
Source organism: Chthoniobacterales bacterium (assembly GCA_036385955.1). GTDB lineage: Bacteria > Verrucomicrobiota > Verrucomicrobiia > Chthoniobacterales > UBA10450 > AV80. Next base: position 16,449 of record DASVJK010000146.1, read on the forward strand.
ACCTTGCTCGCCGTGCGCGATCGGATTGCGCTCTATGGGCGATTTAATTTTTTCGCGATCGGCGCTGGCTTTCTTTTCCAGACTGCATTTCTCTCGATGCGGGGCCATGCGCTTGGCCGGTGTCCGCTGACAAATCTGTTTGAAGTGTTTGTGTTTCTCGCCTGGTCGGTCGCGCTGATTTATCTGCTGGTCGGGCCGACCTATCGCCTTTCGCTCATGGGTGCGTTCACCGCGCCGCTGGTCTTCGCTCTGCAAACGTTCGCCCTTCTCGCGCCGATTGATGTTCCGCGCCAGGCCCGACTCCCCGCGAATCCATGGCTGGAATTTCACGCCTCGATTTCGATGATTGCCTACGGTGCTTTCGCGCTCTCGTGCGTGGCCGGCGTGATGTATCTCGTTCAGGAACGGCAGCTCAAAACGCATCAGTTGCATTCCATCTTTTACAACCTGCCGCCGCTGACGAACCTGTTCGCTGCGCTCACGCGTCTGCTCTGGCTTGGTTTTGCCCTTTATACCGCCGGCCTCATAAGCGGATTTTTCACCGGCGGACCATTGCCGCGAATGAAGATGATTTGCGCCTTTGGCGTCTGGCTTTTTTACGGCGCCATTTTGCAGGGCCGGCATCTTCGCTGGTTTGCGCCGAAACGTGTGGCCGCGCTTTGCGTGCTGGCGTTCAGCGCGGCGGTCTCGGTCTTGTGGGCCATCAACTTCGTCTCGCAGAGCCGTCCGATGTAATGAACCTGTTCTGCGTCGGAATCAGCCATCACACCGCGAAGGTGGAAACGCGCGAGCGCTACGCCGGGCAGCGATCGGTAGACGCCCTTCGTACGGAGAGCGGCTGCACTGAGGCGCTCATGCTGGCGACTTGCAATCGTGTGGAAGTGTACGGGTCCGCCGCTGCCCCCATCGCCACGGAACAAATCGCACGTTGGCTCGCGCGCGGGGGCGCGGGAGCGATCGAGGACGCCAGCGCATTCTACCGCTACGAAGGAGAAGAATGCGTGCGGCATCTCTTTCGCGTGGCGGCCGGGCTGGATTCGATGGTAATCGGCGAAACGGACATTCTCGGCCAGGTGAAAAAAGCTTACGCAAATGCGCGGGAATCACGCAGCGTCGGGCCTCTGTTGCATCGCCTTTTCCAGCGCGCGTTCCGTGTCGCGAAGCAAGTGCGAACCCGAACCGATATCACGCGTGGAGCCGTTTCCGTTGGATCGGTCGCGGTCGATCTGGCGGTGAAGATTTTCGGCGATTTGCGCGAGCGAAAAGTGCTCATTCTCGGTGCGGGCGAAACGAGCGAACGCACCGCGCGAGCGTTGAGTTCGCGTGGTGTCACCGACATCCGGGTGAGCAACCGATCGTTTGAGCGTGCGGAAACTCTGGCTGGGCTTGTGCGTGGTCGCGCGGTCTCCTTCCACGAGTGGGCGCTGCAGTGCCGGGAGATCGACATCTTGATTTCGTCAACGTCAGCCGACGAGCCGCTCTTAACGCCAGATATTTTGTCGCCGCTTATTCGAGAACGTTCGGACCAACCGCTTTTCATCATCGATATCGCGGTGCCGCGCGACGTCGCGCCCGAGGTGAATGAAATGGATGGCGTGTTTCTTTACGGCATCGATTCATTGCAATCGATCGCTGAGCAATCGCTCACGCTCCGGCGCCAGCAGATCGCCGCGGGCGAGGGGATCATTGCGGAACACGTTTCGGATTTCCGCGCGTGGTTCGGACGCGCCAGCGATGAACCGTTGCCGGTAGCTCCGCGCGTTTTGGATGAAGCGGCGCTACGCACTTCCGAACTGTAGCGGCGCTCTATGAGCGTCGACCCTTCGCAGAAGATTATTCTCGGTTCGCGCGGCAGCGAACTTGCCCGCGCGCAAACGGCGATGGTGGCGACAGCGTTGCAGCACGCCTGGCCGGAGCTCGAGATCAAGATCGAGATCATCAAGACTCGTGGAGATGAGCGGAGCCCGGAGGCCGCCGAGCCGATCGATCCGCGGGCGGGCCGCAAAGGCTTTTTCACGGGTGAAATCGAGCGCGTTCTCGCGGTGGGTGGGATCGACATTGCCGTGCACAGCGCGAAAGATTTGCCGAGTGATGCGACGCCGGGGTTGGAAGTGCGGAGCGTGCTGCCGCGGGCGGCGGTGGACGATGTCTTGATCGGCAAGGTTCCCAGAGGCCTGGCGTCGTTGCGACCGAATGCGATTGTCGCGACGGGAAGTGTCCGGCGACAGTATCAGTTTCGATGGAAGCATCCAGAGATCGAGGTCGTCGATCTTCGCGGCAATGTTCCGACGCGCTTGCGCAAATTGAAGACAAACGCGTGGGATGCGATTGTGCTGGCCCGCGCTGGCGTCGAACGGTTGGGTTATGATTTGTCGGGTGGTTCTTTCTCTTTTGAAGGCGCGCTATTCCATGCGGAAATTCTGCCGCGCGATGAATTCCTTCCGGCAGGGGGCCAGGGTGTGATCGCGATTCAACTAAAAAGCGATGACGAAAAGACGAAGGCAATCGTGGATCGGATAAACCATGTGGAGACGCTTTTCTGTCTACAGGCGGAACGCGAATTCTTGCGACTGTTGCAGGGCGATTGCGGTTCACCGGTCGGCGTGCTGGCGACGGTCGCGGCGAAGATGATCAAAGTGCGCGCCCAGGTCTTCGAGCCGGGAAGATCGGGACCGCGTGCGGGACAAGTGGAAAGACCAATCACCAACGGCGTCGAACCGTTAGCCGCCGAGTTACTGGGGCAAATCAATGGCGGATAAGAAATCGAAGGGAAAGTGTTTCCTGGTCGGGGCGGGGCCGGGTGATCTGGGGCTTGTGACACTCCGCGCCAAGGAATGCATCGAGCAAGCCGACGTGATTCTTTACGATTATCTCTCCAATCCCGAAATGCTGAAATGGGCGCCGGAAAGCGCCGAGATCATCTACGCCGGGAAGAAGGCAGGCGCGCACACGCTGACGCAGGATGAAATCAACGCGCTGCTCGTCGAGAAGACGCAGGCGGGCAAACAAGTCGTTCGGTTAAAGGGCGGTGATCCGTTCGTGTTCGGGCGCGGTGGAGAGGAAGCGCAAGCTCTCGCGGCCGCTCATGTGCCATTCGTCATCGTTCCGGGGATTACTTCGGCTATTGCTGGGCCGGCCTACGCCGGGATACCGGTCACACATCGCGGAAAGAATTCGCACGTTACCTTTTTCACCGGCCACGAAGATCCGGAGAAATCCGAGACTTTGATCGACTTTGCGGCGCTCGCCAAACTAGGCGGCACGCAAGTGATGCTGATGGGCATCGACCGAATCGAAGCGATCGCGCGCGAAATGCTGGCGAACGGAATGCGAAGCGATTTGCCGGTGGCATTGATTCAATGGGCGACCACCGGTCGGCAGGAAACTCTGGTGGGAAATCTCAAGAATATTGCGCAGCGCGTCGCGGAGACCGGATTCGCCGCGCCCGCCGTCGCCGTTTTCGGAGACGTGGTGGCACTGCGAAATGAACTAAGCTGGTTCGAAGATCGGCCGCTTTCCGGCAAGCGGATCGTGGTTACCCGCACCCGGTCGCAAGCGGGCGTCTTGAGCGAACAATTGCGCGCACTCGGCGCCGATGTGATCGAACTGCCGACCATCCGGATCGAACCGCCGAGTGATCTGCGCGCGTTCGCCGAGCTTGTGCAAGACGCGCACGCCTATGACTGGATCGTCTTTACCAGCCCCAACGGTGTGACGGCTTTTTTCGATTTGTTCTACAAGCTCTACGACGACGCACGTGAGATCGGCGGCGTGCGCATTGCCGCGATCGGTGCCGTAACTGCGCAGCGGATCAAGGATTTTCATCTGAAAGTCGATTTGCAACCAGAGGAATTCGTCGCGGAATCGATCGTGCGCGAGTTCCGCAAGCAGGGCGGCGTGGAGAATTTGCGCATTCTTCTCGCGCGAGCGGAAAAGGCGCGGGATTTGCTACCTAAAGATCTCTCGGCTTTGGGAGCTATTGTGGACGAAGGTTTCGCCTACCGCACGGTCCCCGAAACGCGCGACGATACATGCGCGCGGCGCCGTTTGTTGGAGGAAGGCGCCCATTTGATCACATTTACCAGCTCGTCGACGGTCGAAAATTTCCTGGCCCTTGGTCTGCCATGGCCAGCAGGCATGCAGGTCGCAAGCATCGGACCAGTGACTTCGGCCACCGCCCGCGAGCGCGGCCTGAAGGTGGCGATCGAAGCTCGCCGCCACGACATCCCGGGCTTGGTCGAAGCAATCCGCAAATTCTTTTTGAACAAGGCAGACGAATAAACCGTCGATGGAAATCAAGATCACTGACAAATTTACATCGACCATGCAGCAGTTGAGTGCCGAAGCGGAGAAAGCACTTCCGGAGAATTCCAGCGAGGAAGGCAATGCGAGCGTCGAGCAGTATGCGCAGATTCTGGAGGAATTCCGCAGCTTGAACGGACGGCTGCAAAGTCTCGAAAAGACGGTGACCAGCCGGATGGAAAAATTGTCGAGCGCGGAGCCGACTGATCTCGCGGCGCAATTTCGCAAAATGGACGAGCACATGGCGGCACTGCGCAACACGGAAAGCGTGAATCAGCGGCTGTTCGATTCGCTGCATGAAGAGCTGATCAAGTATCGCGACAATTTCCTGCATGAATCGTTGCAGAAGCCGTTCATTCGCGACCTGCTTATTTTGTTCGACGATTTAAACGCGCTCTCGTCCCAACTTCAAACTGCGATGGAGGGCAGCGAAACCAAGCGCGGCAAGCCCGGGCAGTGGCGTGATAATCTCGAGAATGCGATCCATTCTCTGACCGAGATCCTGCATCGAATGGAAGTGAGCGAAATCGAACCGCGGGAAATGGTCGACCGCGCCTTCCATCGTGTTGTGAGTTACGAGCCAGCGGATTACGCGGAGGATGACGGGCGAATCGTCATGCGCGTAAAACGTGGTTTCCTCTGGCGCGACCAGGTTTTGCGGCCGGAAGAAGTGGTGGCGAAACGCTTCCAGTAGCCGCCGCTGCGTTGGGCGGCGCTTCGTTAAAAGAAGCACGTGGCGCTTCGCATAGCGAAGTGGCTACAGCGGCCTCGAAAAGCCACATTATTCGCCTTCCGCGCAGGCATGGAAATTGCACCTATACGGTGGTGCGGATTCACGTTTTCGCTCAACCCCAAATTTACTCTCACCCATGACTCAAAGAAAAGCAGTTGGAATTGATCTAGGCACCACTTTTTGCGCGGTCGCGCACATCGACATCTACGGAAAGCCGCAGATCATCCCGAATTCGGAGAGTGAACGCATCACGCCCTCGGTCATTCTCTTCGATGGCGCGAGCGTCATTGTCGGCACACTCGCCAAGAATAATTCCGTGGCGGAGGCGGAACGGATCGTCGATTTCGTGAAACGTGAAATGGGCAAGCCGAAGGAACAATTTCATCGCGAGTTCAACGGGAAGGTCTATTCGGCGGAAGAGTTATCGGCGCTGATCCTGCGAAAGCTAAAGGCTGACGCAGAAAAATATCTGAAAGAGCCGGTCACGGATGCGGTGATCACGGTTCCAGCCTATTTCAATGACGCCGAACGCACCGCCACCATTACCGCGGGTCAACTTGCCGGGCTCAATGTTCTCCAGATCATCAACGAGCCGACGGCCGCGGCCGTGGCCTATGGCCTCGATAAACTGGATAAAGACCAGACCGTCTTCGTTTTCGATCTCGGCGGCGGAACGTTCGACGTCACGATCATGCGAATCCAGGGGCATGGCATCGAGATGCTGGCGACGAATGGAGACCACCGCCTGGGCGGAAAGGATTGGGACGATGTGATCGTGAATCACGTTGCGGAGGAATTCGATCGCGCGCACGGCGAGAATCCGCTTCTCGATCTGCAAAGCTATCAAGATCTCCAGAGCCGCGCGCTGGCCGCGAAAATCCAGCTCTCGAGCCGGCCGCGCACCGCGATCGTGCACAATCACAACGGGAAAAGCGTGAAGGTCGAGCTAACCCGGGAGGAATTCGAACTCAAGACCCGGCATCTGGTGGAGAAGTGCAAAACGATTTGCGAAATGGTTTTGCAGGAAGCGAAAATGAAATGGAGCGACATAGACGAAGTCCTTCTCGTAGGTGGGATGACGAGGATGCCGATGGTCCGCGAAATGATTTCGCAGCTTTCACCAGTTCCGGTGGTGGATGATGTGAATCCCGACGAAGCAGTCGCGGTGGGCGCGGCTATTCAAGCGATCTTGTCTTTGCTGCGCGAAGAAGAAGTTTCCGGGGTGAAGATGCTGCCGGAAAACATGCGGCAGCAGTTTTCCTCGCGCGAAGGCGGCCTGATCCAGATAACCGACATCACGTCACACACGCTCGGCGTGGTGCTTTGGGATGAAGGACACCTCGAGGAATACGTTTTCCCAATGATCCGAAAAATGACGCCCATGCCAGCGATGGCTAAGAATTCATTCGGCACCGCCAGCGCGAATATGCAGCGTGCCGTCGTGCGGATCGTGGAAGGCGAGAGCACATTGCCCGCGGAATGCACACCACTCGGTCTCTGCGATGTCGAGCTGCCCGCATTTTTGCCGAAGGGTTCCCCCGTCGAGCTGACCTACGAGTATAATGCCAATCAGGTTCTTGAGGTGGCGGTCAACGCTTGCGGCAACCAGGCGAAGGTGACGATCGAACGCAATACTGGCCTCGCGCCGGACGAAGTCGAGCGCGCCACGGCGGGCCTGGGCGCCATCGTGGTCGCGTGAGATGATGCAATACGAGGGCCACTTCCCCGTGCCGCTTCCGGACGACCCGCAGAAGTGGGACGGATGGAGCAAATACAAGTCGCCGAATTTCTACGAGCGGCTCTGTCTTGATCCGCGCGCGAATCCGAGCAACGAAATCATCGAAGAGCATTGCCGTGAACTGATGCGGTGGTGGCAGAAGAAGCTGCCCCTAAAAAATCAGCCGAGCAATCCGCTTGCGCAGTTGTTGCGACCGGGACTCGACGAGTCGTCGCGCTACTTGACCGAGGCCCGCGTCGAGCTGCTCGATCCGGCCCGCCGCCGGCAAATGGATTCCGAGCTGGCCGCGCAAGCGAACGAGCAAGCGGTCATCGAATTCCACAAGTATCTGACTTTTGCCCTTGCCGATGGAGTCTTGACCGCGGAGGAAGAGAAAAGCCTTCATCGATTTGGGACCGAACATGGCCTGACGGGGGAACAGATCGTTGCCTATGTGGAGGCGGAGTTGAAAGACAGCGGCGCACAGCGCGTCGTGGTAAACGCGTCACCGTTGCCGCCTCCTCCAATTTCGACTGAAGCTAGGGGCGAAGCGAGGGCGCGCAGGCAGAAGTCCCTGGATCCGAAGGAGGATTTTCTCCGAATGCTTCGGCTCAGCGGCCTCGATAGCGACGGAATGGCGGACGAAACACGGGATGCGTTCGTTAACATGGCGGAAAACCTTGGCATTGAGGTCGATGAAGCGGAGGAACTAGTCGATCTCTACCTCGATGAAGCTGACAAGATGTCGGATCCAGGCGCGCTGCCGCCGCCGCGTGTGACAGTGATCGAACCGGCCGCCAGATCGGCGCCCGACCCGAGCGTGGCCGCGATCGCCCCGGTGCCTCCGGTTCCTGAGACGGACCGCACTCGCTTCGCGAATTATGTTAATTCGGTTGAGTCCCAAATGCTGTTCGTTCCCTCCGGTGAATTTCTCATGGGGAGCGAGGCGCTTGATGCCGGACCGAACGAACGGCCGCTCACCAAGGTAACGTTGAGCAGATTTTACATGTCGCGATTCCCTATCACGAACGCCGAGTACGAGCAGTTCGACCCCAGCCACGCCCGGAAGCGGGTGCCGGGCGCCGGTGACCGCTATCCGGTGGTCTATGTCAGCAGCCTGGAAGCGATCAAGTTTTGCCAATCGCTCTCGGCACGTGAACACAAGAAGTACCGTCTGCCCACTGAAGCGGAATGGGAGTATGCGGCCCGCGGCACGGATGGCCGAAAATACCCATGGGGAAATCATGATGGGCGCGGCGATCTCGCCAATTTCGCGGACCGAAACACGGTTTTCGCCTGGAGCGATCGGGAGATTGATGACGGCTACCCGGAGAGTTCACCCGTGGGCGCTTTTCCCTTCGGAGCGAGTCCGTTCGGCATGGAAGATATGGCGGGAAATGTCTGGGAGTGGTGTCTGGATTATCTGGAACCGTATCGCGGCGCCCCGAAAGTAAATCCGCGTGGACCGACCAATGGAGCCAAGCGTGTCTATCGAGGTGGCAGTTGGAAGTCGCGCTTCAACAGCCTGCGGGTGACCTCTCGCAACTCCAATATGCTTAACTATTCTTGCAACGATCTCGGGTTCCGAATCGTGTGCGAATGTGACTGATTCTGCAGCGGCGGTCTATGACCGCCGGACGGGTCGAAACCCGGAAACCAAGTCGAGCCCTTGTCTCAAGCTCCTAAACTTCAATAGCTTACGAAGGATTAAAGCGGAACTTCGTTCGTCCCCGCTTCGCGTTCGCCTTGGCCTTGCGCCGGCTCTTTTGGTTCGGCGTTTCAAACGCTCGCAACCGACGGACCTCTTCAAGAATCCCCTCGGCGTCCAGCTTGTTCTTCAGCCGCTTTAACGCCCGGTCGACCGGCTCACCTTTGCGAACGATAACTTCTGGCATGGTTGTCTCCTCGGTTTGAAAAATGTTCCCGGCTCGACCGGTGAAGCCGAGCCTACTCGGGTGGACGAGGGGCGTCAACTATTGTGAATAACTTTCGTTTTGGGGTGCCCACCTGCAAGGAATCGTAGGGCAGGGCGCGCCGCCCGCCGACGGAGGCCAACCGGCGCGGTTGACGTACGATTTTGCCTACGAGCTGGCCGGTCCAGTGGCTGCTGCCGCCTTTTGAGTGACTTCCCGTCGCAGCGTCGAGGCACTGCCGCCACGCGCGCGTGTCCACCAGAGGACGATGGGCGACGCGATGAAGATCGAGGAATACGTTCCGACGACCACGCCGATGATGATCGCCAACGCAAAGTCGCGCAAAACCGAACCGCCGAGGAAGAACAGGCAGAGGATGGGGATCAACGTGACCGTGCTCGTTAGGATGGTGCGGCTCAATGTCAGGTTGATGCTGTCGTTCATGATCTGCTCGATCGTACCGCGCTTGCTGCTGGAGAGGCCTTCCCGAATCCGATCATAAACGACGATCGTGTCATTGATCGAATAGCCGGCGATCGTGAGCACGGCGCCCACCATGGGGAGAGTTAACTCCCGGCCGAGGAGCGAAAAAACGCCCACGGTAATAATCACGTCGTGGAGCAGCGCGACGATCGCGCCGACTGCGAACGACAGCTCGAAACGAAACGTAACGAAAATGAGGATGCCGAGAATACCGAGTGCCAGCGCCCAAAGCGATGTCTTAGCCAGCTCGCCCCCAACGAGCGCGCCCACGCGTTCTGCGCGTTCTACCTTAAATTGGGCTTGCGGCAGGGCTTTAGCCACCTGCTTTTCAATCGCCTCGCTTGTATTTACGGCGCTCCGGATCGTGATGTAGTTCTTGCCGCCTTGCGTGGATTGCTGGATGAGCGCCTCGCCGAGACGAGTGGGTTCCAGCGCCTGGCGCACGTCGTGGACGGAAACCGCCTGCGTGGAACTGAGCGTAATGAGGTCTCCGCCTCTAAAGTCCACGCCAAAGTTCCTATCGCCGCGGACGTAGAACGCCGTCGCGCCCGCTATGATCAACGCGAGCGAACACATGCACGCGAGGAGACCTTTGCCGAGAAAATTCAAATTTTGCGACGAAATCAGATGCAACATCGAAATGCGTTTGACGCGACCGGTATCGACGAACCAGCCCAACGCATTCCGGCCCACAATCAGCGCCGTGAAGAGCGAGGCCAGGATGCCGAGCGAGAGCGAAATTGCGAACCCTTTCACGGGTCCGCTTGCTTTCCAGAACAGGATCGCCGCGGTGATCAGAGTCGTGACATTGGCGTCAAAGATCGAGCTGAATGCTTTATCGTAGGCGGATTGGACAGCGATCTTGAGCGACTTCCCGAGCGCCAGCTCCTCGCGCAACCGTTCGTAAATCAGAACGCTGGCGTCGACGGCGATCCCGATCGTCAAGATGATGCCCGCGATGCCCGGCAACGTGAGCACGAAGTTGAACATCGTGAGCGCGCCGATGAGCAAAATGATGTTTACGAGCAAGGCCAGATTCGCGATCAGGCCCGCAAATTTATAGTAAACTATCACGCAAACGAGCGTAAGGGCGAGTCCGATGAGACCGGCGATGATGCTCGCGCGGATCGAATCTAGGCCGAGGGTGGGGGAAACGCTCCGTTCTTCTTCGATGCTCACCGGTGTTTGCAGCGGATTTTCCAGCACGCTTGCGAGGCTGCGCGCTTCCTGTTCCCCAAACCTTCCGGAAATGCGGGCGCTGCCCCCGTAAATGGGCTCCCTGATATTTGGCGCCGATTGAATCACTCCGTCGAGGACGACCGCGAAACGGTGGTTGACATGCGCCTCGGTTATCTTGCCGAATAGTTTGGCGCCCTCGCTATCGAAATTGAGCGAGACTTCCCAACCTTCGTTGCCGTAGCCGGCGTGCGCCTCAGTAACGTGCTCGCCCCCGAGATCGGACTTTTTCTTCACGAGCAACCGTTCCTCCTGGGGCTTCTTCCCTCCATCGGGATGCGGTTTGTAGATCTCGATCTTGTAATCCGGCGGGATCACTTCAGTCCCGGCATCGATGGCCTGGAGGCGCTGGCCATTATCTGGATAAACGATACGGAATTCGAGCTTGGCCACGCGCGATAGCTGCTGGCGGGCCTCTTCAATTTTCTCGGTGCTTAACCCTGGGATCTGCACTAAAATTCGGTCCTTCCCCACGGGGCTGATGATCGGCTCACCGCCGCCGAAGTAGTCGACCCGCTTCCGAATTACTTCCACGGCCTGCTCGAGCATTTGTGGCGTGATCTCCTTGTCCCCTCCGACGAGCCGGATGAGGAAGGAAGTGCCACCTTGGATGTCGAGACCGAGCTGGATCTTCTTCTGGGGTGGATAGATCGTAAAAAGACTGAAGGTGACGAGCAGGACCATCAAAGCTGTCGCGAGAATTCGCTTTCGAGCTCCGTGATCGGTGGCGAAATACCAGCCGAAGATAATCAACAGCCCCAGAAGTATGAGGAATGTGTAGGCTGGAGTCATTGGAGATGGTTGAGAGTTGAGAGTCGAGAGTTGAGAGTGATCGAGGTGGGCTTCCGTTGCATTTTCTCTCAACTCTCAGCCATCAACTCTCAACTGTTTTCACCACATTTGTCACCGCCGTCTTCTCCATTTCGAGCTTCACGTTGTCGGCGACTTTTACGATGACCGTCGTGTCTTTCACGTTCGAAATCAGGCCGTGAATGCCCGATGAAGTGACGACGCGGTCCCCGGTTTTCAGCGCGGAAACGAGCCGGGCCTGCTCCTTTTGCTTCCGCATTTGGGGCCGGAGCATCACGTAATACATGATGACGAAAATGAAGACGAAAGGGAGGATGCTGAACAATCCGGATCCGGCTCCGGGGGACGCCGGGCCTGGCGCTTGGGCAAGAAAAAGAGCGAACATAAGATGAAGTTTTGCGTTTCAGGGCCTTGAAGTTGGTTGCAAGCAAGGCAGAAGAGCAGCCTCTTACTGAGCACAACGCCGCGCAAAATGCAAGGGACGGCAAACGCTGCCCGAGTGTGATCAGGTGGAACGCACGACCTACCCAAATTCATCGACGCCTCATCTCACAATTTCCCCCCAGCAAGGTTCTTGCAGTTGAACGGTTAGATCTTCAACTTCACTACGGTTTATCTTTTCGTACTGCTCCGCGACCTCCGCCCAGGGTCGCAAGCGCAGAGTGACGTGGTCACCCAGACGCAAACGCGCTGCGGGGGTCAATATATTGTCACGCATGCTCAAAAGATAGACGAGCGATTCCAAACGCTCCTCCTGACGACTGCCCTCGGCCGTGAGATCGGTCACATGAAGGGCGAGAATGTGATCCTTGTAGGGAACTGTCCCGGGACGTGGCACGGTGGAGACGGTTTCAACAGTTCCGTTGACAACAACTTCTTCGTTCGTTTTTGGCACGAAAAATCGTGCGGGTGGTGGTTGTCCAAGTTTCATTTCGAGCATTTTCCAATCGCCAAAGGCCAGTTCGCGCGCGGCAAATTCCCACACGACCAGCTTTTTTCCCGCGAGCCGGTCGCGGCCTCGCGCGAGTTCGCGGCTCAGGATTTCGCGCGTGGCAAACGAGGCGTCGCTGTTACGCAGAATGCAATCAAGCGGCCGCCCGCCCAGCGCACGACTGAGATGTTCGGCGAACCCGGCTGACTCGCCCCAACCGAGAGCGTCGAGCGAGAAGATGTTCGAGAAACTGTCGCCGAGGAGCAGGATGTCGGCGTCTTTGCTCGGACTCCACATCGCGTTACCAGATAAGACTTCGTGAATGGTGACCTTCTCCGGACGGTAAATGCTTTGCGTCGGGGGCAGTCTTAACATCCTTGCGATGTCGCCGAGGCCGTTGATCTCCTTTTCTGCGATTCGGAGGGCCGAGCGTTGCGCGGACGGCTGGGCCTGAACGAAAGCCGCGAGGTTCTCTGCGACAAACTCCATCGTTTCCGGCCGCCAATGCGTGTCGCTCTCTAGGTAAAGCGGGGTGCTGTTCAGGGCCGTTTTGCGTTGCATCAGCGAAGGACCTGGGTCGAAAACGCGCACACCCGCTTTTTCCAGACGCGCTTTGAAGTCTGCGAACGACGCATTGTGGAGAGGCGCGCTCTCTTCGGCGCTGGCGGAAAATCTGTTTGCGTCGATCCCTGGCTTCATCGGGACAGGCAACACGATCAAATCGATCCCGCGTGCCGCGAGTTGATTCCGAAAATCGACCATGGCTTTCGCCGGATCGGGTTGCACCCGGTCGACATGCGCGCGGCGCCTCATCTGCGATGCATCGAGAAACGGAGGGCCCGTAATGTAGTCGACATCGGGACGATAAAAGAGCCACGCATCGCGGCCGAGATAGACTTGTTCGTTGCCAGCGCGGAGTTTTCCGGTGAGTACGGACTGAACGCGTGGCAGCAGCCACGCTGAAACTACCGACTCGCTTTCGATAGACTTCTCGGCGGCCTTGAGATCCGTGGCGCGCGGGAGAAGATGCCAAAGATCCGCAGCGCTCCGCGCCACTCGAATTTTTGCCCACGCCGGTAGTACCTTATAGATGTCGAAGGTTGCCAGTCCGCCGGAAGGTCTTGAGGCACGAAGCTCAGCCGCCAACTGGATCGCGGGAACTGCGGTGATGGTAATGAGAAAGAGCGCGATCAGCAGGGCCCGCGCGCCGGGCGTGTAAGCGGTGTGCTTGAGCGCGAGTTCCGCCTCCGCTTCGCGAGAAAGCTTTCGGTGAGTTTCGGGCGTCGGCTCGCTGTAGCGCGGAAGCGAATGCGTCGGCTTTCGCGGCTCTTCGCCTCCGACGGGCGGATCTGGAATTTCTGATGGCACGGTTCAGTTCCTAGAAAATGAAATAGATAAATGGGTTGTATTCCTGCGTGGCCAGGACGACCAACGCGAGCCAGCCGAGCGCAAAGCACGCTGCCGTCTTGGGAAGAGTCATCCGTTGCGTCCAATCCCAAGTCTGTTTCCCGGCCCAAACGACCAACGCTGCGATGCCGATGGAGAGCAGATAGTATGGCTCGTAAAGTATTCCGCCGAGCAGCACGGCGCCGGGCTGGGTGTGACCCAGGCCAAACATGCTGGCGAGGTAAGCAACTGCTCGGGGCAAATCGGATGCGCGAAAAAAGACCCAGCCCAGGAGCACAATCAAGAACGTCAGGGCGATGCGAAGGGGTTTCGGAAGGCTGTGGTAGAAACCTTCGCGACCCTGGCTGCGCTCGAAGGCGAGCATGCCTCCATGCAATCCGCCCCAGATGACAAAGTTCCACGATGCGCCGTGCCAAAGCCCGCCAAGCAACATCGTGATGACCAGATTGATGTAAGTGCGGCTGATCCCGCGCCGGTTGCCCCCGAGTGGGACGTAAAGGTATTCGCGCAGCCAGGTCGACAGCGAGATATGCCAGCGACGCCAGAAATCGGTGATCGATTCCGAGAGGTAGGGTGAGTCGAAATTCTTCGCGAAGACAAAACCGAACATGAGGCCGAGCCCGATCGCCATGTCCGAGTAACCGCTGAAGTCGAAATAAATCTGAAAGGCGTAGCCGACGGAGCCGAGCCACGCGTCCAACGTGCCAATCGAGCCTGCGTTGAAGGCGGTGTCCGCAATTTTTCCGCAGGGGTTGGCGAGCAGGATCTTTTTGGCTAGGCCGAGCATAAAGAAAGCGACGCCGCGGGCGAATTTGTCTGATGTGAGGACGCGATGCTTGAGTTGTTCGGCGAGAAATGAGAATTTCAGAATCGGCCCCGCAACAAGGTGCGGGAACATGGAAACAAAACAGGAGAAATCGACGAAGTTCGCCATCGCCTCAGCCTCGCCGCGATAAACATCGATCGTGTAGCTGAGCGCCTGGAAGGTGTAGAAGCTGATGCCGAGCGGCAGGACGACGCGGAAGAAGGTCTCGAATTGCGCGTGGTGAAGCCCGAGCGCTTCGGCGAGAGCGTTCCAACTCTCGATCCCGAAGTTGAAGTACTTGAAGAATCCCAGCACCACCAGATTCAGGACGACAGAGACCCAAATTGCGTGGCGTTGTGTGCGGGTTCGCGGCGTGCGGCGCGGCAATTGTTTTACCGGCTTGTGCAGAACGCGCCAGAATCGCCACGTGTCGTGCGCGATGACCAAACTCATCAGCCAGTCGATGAATGTGGTCGCGAACATCAGCGGCATGAAACGCGGCTCGGCCCAACCGTAGAAGGTGTAGCCGGTCAGGATAAGCCAGCCGTTCCGCCACCGCTGGGGCGCGTGGACGAGCGCGTAGTAGCCCAGCAGCGCAAGCGGCAGGAAGTAGTAGACAAAAATGTGAGAACTAAAAACCACGCGAGTAGGTGGATCGTGCGCTCCGCCGCGCGATGCCAAAGATGGCGGCTGTGCCGCGACTATAAAACATCGAGCGACGGAGCGCTCGATCCACCCGCCTAAACTTCGAGTAAGCGTTCTCTCTTGGCTTCTCAGTCACAGTCTTCTGATACGATGCCCCCGATGCCGCTTGCGAATAAAAACAGCACGGCGCAGTTGAAAGAATGCGTATTATCGCTACCGCCTTTCAACTCCTAATGGAAATTTTCCGCCTCCTAATTCTCGTTTGCTCGATCCCGGCCTTCCTCTCGGCGGAAACTCTTGTTCAAGTTTCGCTTTCAGAATCGCAGCAGAAGCTTCGCGGCGAGCTCGCGACCAAGGTTCAGATCTCGGAAAGAAAGAACGCGGCCGCTTGCGTCGAAGCTGACGGCTGGTTGTTCTTCGCGGCCGAATTTCGCCTTCTCTCGCTCGGTCGCTTTTGGGGCGATGAAGCGCCGAGAGTCAGTCGTTCGCACAAGCCGGAATTGGCTGATCCAATCCCGGCGATCCTGGATTTTCAGAAACAATTAAAGGCGCGCGGAATCGATCTGCTGGTGGTGCCGGTTCCGCCGAAAGCCGCGATCTATCCGGAGAAAATTCTGCCGGGATTCAATGTTCGCACCGACGACGCTGCTCCAGTGCTGCACCGTTTTTATGACGAACTCCGCGCGGCAGGAATCGATGTGCTCGATCTCACGCCGCTCTTTATCCAAAATCGCGACGACAAGCGGGCCGGGGTTTTTTGCAAGACCGACAGCCATTGGTCCGGCCTCGGATGCATGCTGGCAGCTCAAGCGATCGCCGAAAATGTTCGTCAAAAGCTCACGTCGGCAAAGCCCAGAAGCGAATTCGTCGCGGAGTGGAAGGAAGTCCAAATCAATGGCGACCTCGTCGGCCTGCTGCCGCCTGATGCACATAAACCCGGACCTGAAAAAATTGCCGTTCGGAACGTGAGGGAAAAAGGGACAGACGCCGCGGTGGCGCCGGATGCGAACAGCCCGCTTCTCCTTCTTGGCGACAGTCATACCCTCGTCTTCCACGATTTTCTCGCCGAACGAGCGGGACTCGTGGATCAGCTGGCGCAGGAACTTGGGTTCGCCCCTGACCTAATCGGCACACGTGGATCGGGCGCGACTCCCGTCCGCATCAGCCTCTACCGGCACAGTCTTAAAGATCCCGGATATCTCGCGAAAAAGAAAGTCGTTGTCTGGTGTTTCGCCGCGCGGGAATTCACGGAAGCGTCGGAAGGCTGGGCGCGAGCTCCCATCGCAAAGTAGTGCCTCCCTAATCGCGACGATCGCGCCGGAAATCTATTACGGTCGTGGTGGAACGCTCTTGACGTGAGGCGCGATTCATTTGAAAGCGATTGCCGTGGTTGAGCGTCGCGAAACATTGACGAACACCTTTTGGAAAAAGAATTACATGAGGGATCGAACGCTTGGCTCCATCGTCGTCGCTGCTCTTTTTGGATGCGGATCGCTTTCGGTCTTCGCGCAATCAAAGCCGGCGGAGATCCAGCAAGCCGCTCCGCAACAGACCGCCGCGCCGTCCGAAGGCATCAACGTCTTGATCCTGGGCGACTCCCTTGCTCTGTGCGGCTTCGGAAAGCGATTGGATGAAAGGTTCCGGAAAAATCCGCGCGTGAAATCCACGTTCACCTACCTCGCCTGTGGGACAAATCCTCTGAGCTGGCTCAAAGAGCGGCCGTACACCAATATCAAGACGCATTGCGGATTCGTGAGCATCGAGTCAAACGGCTCGGGCCGCGCGCGAGAATTGCAGGATGTGTATGGCATGAGACGCGGGCATGTGCCTATTCCGCACCCCGTTCCGAAGCTGGAGGACTTGCTGGTTGCGCTCCGGCCCGACATTCTGATCATGCAAACCGGCACGAATTTGTTCGATCTGTTCCCGGATCACAAAACAGTGAGCCCAAACCGCCACGGCCCCGCGCTGAGAAGTTATCTGGTCCCTTTCATAACCAGGGCGGTCCGGAGCCCGTCGACGTTGCGGAAAATTTATTGGGTTGCGTCTCCCACTTCCGGAAGAGTTTCGAGGGAGATTCAGGAGTTCGTGCTCGAACAAACGCGGGCTGACATCGGCAGCGTCGCCAACGTGATCGATAGCCGAACGCTGGTCGCGTATCCGTACCGCCACATGGAACCTGACCACGAGCATTTCCTCGGCGTGGACATGGACCTCTGGGCCGACAAAGTATTCGAGGTCATCGAGCACGACTTGTCGCTACAGCCGTTTGTGACACTGAATCCCCTGTCCGAAAAAATGCCCGCGTTGGCGATCGCGCACGAGCAGCCGACACCTCCGCCCGAAAAGCAGAAGGACCAAAGGCTCCAGGTAAAAGCGAAATTAATATTCAAGACCGAGCCCATTCCGGTAAAGGAACTGCTGCCCTACCAGGAATATCTCGTCGGCTACGTCTACGAAATTAACAAACTTGTGGCTGGCCAATATTCGGAAAAGCAAATACTCGTGATGCACCCGGCCTATATCGGGCTGAAAAAGCAGAAGCTCCGCTATCGCGTCGGAAAAACTTATAAGCTCCAGCTGCGTGAGCTGGAAGACACTATTTGGAAAACTGTGAAATCCAAGGATGATTCCGGCTTGATCAATCTCCAGCCCTACATCCGGATCCAGGATGAAATCAAACACCCTGAGCATGCGCATTAAAAAGGCTTGGCCCACGGTGCTCCAGCCTATGCTGTTGCTCCTGGCCGTTCTCGTGGGCGTCGGCAGTTTCGTCCTCGTTGCGAGCGGCAAGCAAAAATCCGCGAAGATTCCCGAGGGCCCGCCACCAAGCATCCTGATGGTGGGCGACTCATTGTCCGTTGGGAAATTCGGCGAAGTTGTGCAAGGGCATCTTGCCCAGAAATATCCCGTGGCCGCTTACGCTTCGTGCGGCTCGTCTCCGGAGCATTGGTTGAGCAGTGAGCCGGATTTCATTACCAAATGCGGGTATCGCCAGCACACGCCGGAGGCTAACGTGTTTCGTGATTTCGTAAATGGCAGGCCTCCGAAGCCAACTCTCACGCCGAAGTTGGCGACGCTAATCCGGAGACACAAACCGACAATTCTCATCGTCCAGCTCGGAACGAATTGGATGGATCGGTCTCTGACGGACGCGCAGATGAGCAACTACCTTGACCGCTTTATCAGCGAAGCTCGCCGTGGCTCTGTTCAGGAAATCATCTGGATCACGCCGCCGGATTCCTCGCGTTTGCGAAAGACGCAGGGGAAAGTGCATGGGCTGATTCGGCAGGCGGCAAGACGCGATGCCTTCCAGTTGGTGGATTCGCGGGAGGTGACGCGTTACGTCGTCGGCAAGACCGGCGGAGATGGAATCCATTACAACAGCGAAGCCTCGGAGGTGTGGGCCAGGAGGATTCAGGGCGATTTGGATTCGAAGCTGTCTCGAAGTGTGCGGGACCGAAAATTCAGCCGCCTGAAAGAGAGCTAGACGAATTCCTCCGATCGCGAAGGGCGAGGGTTTACTGGTCGAGCGATGCACCGCGCGTTCTATATTCGGTGAGCAGCTGAGCGCGTAGTTCAGCGAAGGTTCCGTTCTCGATCGCGCGGCGCGCGCGGCTCATGAGATCAAGGTAGAAATGCAGGTTGTGAATGGTGATCAGTCGCAACCCGAGAATTTCTTCGGCCTTGACCAGGTGCCTGATATAGCCACGCGTGAAATCGCGGCACGCCGCACAGGTGCAGTCTTCTTCGATCGGTTCCTTTTGCATCGCGAACTCGGCGTTCTTTAGATTGAGCGTGCCGCCGGCGGTGAAGGCCGTTCCGTTGCGCGCGAGCCGCGTGGGCAGCACGCAGTCAAACATGTCCACGCCGAGCGCGATCAACGCGATCATCTGCGGCGGCGTGCCCAGCCCCATCGCGTAACGCGGTTTGTTCTCGGGCAAATGCGGTTCGCTCCACTGCACCGCCTGCATCATCTGGGCCTCCGGTTCGCCCACGCTCACGCCCCCGATCGCGTATCCATCGAAATCCATCGCCGCAAGCGCCTGCGCGCTCGACCGCCGCAGATCCTCAAACGTCCCTCCCTGCGCGATCCCGAAGACAATTTGGGATTGCGGATTGCGGATTGCGGATTGCTCGGAGCTTGCCTGCTCATCTTTTCTTTCCGGTATCCGAAATCCAGTATCCGAAATCGCTTTGCACCTCTCCGCCCAACGCAGTGTCCTCTCCAAACTTCGCGCCGCGTAATCATACTCGCACGGCCACGGAGGGCACTCATCGAGCACCATCGCGATATCGCTACCCAGCGTCGTCTGAATCTCCATCGCGATTTCCGGGCTGATAAACGTCGGCGTCCCATCGAGATGATTCTGAAACGCGACGCCCTCCTCCGTGATCTTCCTCAATTTCGCCAGAGAGAAAATCTGATACCCCCCGCTATCCGTCAGAATCGGCCCATCCCAATTCATGAAGTGATGCAATCCCCCGAAATGCAGGATCACCTCGAGTCCCGGCCTAACGAACAGATGATAAGAGTTTCCCAGAATGATCTGCGCCTCGAGTTCGTGCAGTTCCTGCGGGCTGACTGCCTTCACACTTCCCTGCGTCCCGACAGGCATAAACGCCGGCGTCTCAATCACGCCATGACCGGTCGTTAGGCGACCGCGCCGCGCCTTCGACGAAGCATCTTTTCCTAGCAGTTCGAACATGTCGCGCGGCAGCTTGCGGAGGGCGACGGCTGATCGCAAGCGGACAATGTGTTATCTGGAAGGATGTCAGAGCCGGTTCTAAATGCCATCGCCAGCGCCACGGAACTCGTCGTGCGGTTTGGCAATCAGGCCGTGCTCGATCACGCCACGGTTACGATTCTGGAAGGCGAACGTGTTGGTCTGGTCGGCCGCAACGGTTCGGGCAAATCGACCTTTCTGCAAATTGCTGCCGGCGTGATGAAGCCCGATGCGGGTGAGTTCAATCAGCGCCGAGATCTCGTCGTCGGTTACATGCCGCAGATGTTTGAGCTCGATGAGAAGGCGACGGTGCACGCCAATATTCTTTCCGGCGCGCAACGCGTTTTGGATTTGATCGGCGAGTACGAACTCGCGCCGGCCGAAAGCGCGCGGAGCGGAATTTTGCTCGATCAGATCTCGCACTTCGATGGCTGGAACCTTGAGCATCGGATCAAAAGTCTGATCACGAATCTTCATGCGCCGGATCCCGAACGGATCGTGGCGAGTCTTTCCGGCGGAGAAAAGCGACGTGTCGCGCTTTGCCGCGCGTTGCTCGCCCGTCCCGATTTCCTGATTCTCGACGAGCCGACGAACCATCTCGATACCGGGTCGATCGAATGGCTCGAAGATTTCCTGGCACGCTATTCCGGCACCTGTCTTTTCGTGACGCACGACCGCTATTTTCTCGATCGCATCGCAACGCGCGTGGTCGAGCTTTCGCACGGAAAATTTTACAGCTACGAAGGCAATTACACCGATTATCTGCTCGCGCGTGCGGAACGCCAGGCGGTCGAGGAGATGCAGGAACACAAGCGCCAGAAGTTCTTGAAGCGCGAGCTTGAATGGGTGCGGAAAGCGCCCCGCGCGCGACGAACGAAATCGGTGGATCGGGTCGAGCGCTACTTTGAGATGGCGCAGCAGGGTCCGCCCGAAGCGGAGCTGGATGTCGATCTCATCATCCCGCCCGCGCCGAAGCTGGCGAACCGCGTGATCGAGTTGCGCGACGTGGGGATCGAACTCGGCGGTCGCACGCTGTTCCAAGATGTTTCGCTGAATCTCGCGGCCGGCGAACGGCTCGGCATCGTTGGGCGGAACGGCCTTGGAAAATCAACGCTGCTCAAGATCATGCTGCAACAGCTGGTGCCAACCAGCGGCGTGGTGGAGATGGGCACGCGGACTGAGATTAATTACGTCGATCAAAATCGGCTCCTTCTCGATGACGCAAAGACGGTCTGGGAAGAAGTCGGCGAGGGGAGCGAATACGTTCGCCTCGGCGAGGAGAATATCACGTTGCGCGGATATCTCCGGCGATTCCTTTTCACCGAGGAGCGCATCAACACGAAGATCAATCAGCTCAGCGGAGGCGAGCGGAGTCGAGTCTTGCTCGCGAAAATTCTCAAGCGCGGCGGCAACGTCCTCATCCTCGACGAACCGACAAACGATCTCGATCTCGGCACGCTGCGATTACTCGAAGAAGCCCTCATTGCCTTCGGCGGCAGCGTGATCGTCGTGAGTCACGATCGTTATTTTCTCAATCGCGTTTGCACTGCGATTCTCACCTTCGAAGGGGACGGGGTCCTCCGGTACAGCGTCGGAAATTACGATTACTATCTTGAGAAACGATCGGCGGAAGCGAAAATAATCAACATCGAGCCTGCCAAGTCGGGCGCATCGCAACGGCCGGCTGCAAAGCCGCGCAAACTGAAATGGAAGGAGGAACGAGAACTCGAAGGAATGGAAGCCGCAATCCTCGCCGCGGAAAACGAAGTTGCCAGAATCGAAGCGCTCTTTGCCGAGCCGGACTTCTACGCAACCCACGCGGCCGATTACGCGAAGTTTGAGGTGGAGCTGCGCAAGGCTCGCGATGGGGTCGCGCGCCTATACTCGCGATGGGCGGACCTCGGTGAACTCGCTGGCGCGAGTTAATCGGCGATCCGGTGCGGACGGCCCATCCAGACGTCGACACTTGGGGAATAATTTGCGCCTACGCATTCTGCACTTCTCCACCACTGTCCCGTAGAGGCGAGCAAATCGTCCGCAGTGACTTCGATTTCGATTGGTGTCTGCTGCCAGGGTTCGTGCCACACTCGGAAAAGACGGCGGCGCCGGCGTTGGCACGTGAAAGCCGTGTATCGCTCCAGCACGAACTCAGTCGGCGATCCGGTTTCGCTCGGATCAAAGCTGGTGGCCGAGATCGCCGCGCGATATTTAAGCCGGCCTTCGTTTGCAGTCACGGTCCCGAGTATTTCGCCGTCGTCATGCGCGTGCGCGTATCTGAGGTCGCCGAACCGGTACGGTAAACCGAAGGTCCGCGGCCCCAAGCGGACGCTCAGCGGATTGGAAAGCCATTCGGCCAGAAAAAAAATCCCGGGCTCGCCGGCATGCCGGACGTAAGTTCGAACGTTGAGAAATTCGTGTGAGGCAATCGGCTTGAAGAGCCATTCGCCAAGCCGCCCACCGATGCGCGGACGCATTCTCAACAAGGTGAACGCGACGATGCTGACAAACGCGCACCCGTCACGGAGATCGAGCTTTTGGTGTTGTAAAAGAGAGGGATCCGCCTCGTAGTGGATGAAAACCACTCGGTCCCAAGCGGCGAGGAAGAGTGG
>DASVJK010000147.1:0-27332 GCA_036385955.1 Chthoniobacterales bacterium
TCGGTGCCTGATCTGAAGCGCAAAATCATGCGCTTTATTCGCAGCCACAACAAGAAGCCCGCTCCGCTCAAGTGGTCTTACCGTAACTTAAATCACAGAATCAATCCTATACCCGATTCCTTTGTTACACTGCACTAGGGATGAATTGGATGGAGCGATTGAATGATCTTGTCGAATTCAGCGACGGTGATGCCGGTGGCGGAAAAGCCGTGGTATCGACCGAGGATTGGGTGGGCCAGCTGGTCTTTCGCTTTTTCGGACTTCATGTTCGCGTCTTCCGCCCAGTTCGCCTTGATCTCCTTTTTCCGGCCGGCTTTCCCCTTCCCTTTCGGCGTGTAGATCAAATACATCGGGCCGAATGGTGATTTGATCTGTGTCTCTTCGCTGTCCTCCGTCTCCATGATGTTGCGGTCGCCGATTCCTTCCCGGGCGGAATTGATCGTGAAAGAGCCGCCGTTGCCATTGCCGTACTCGAGATAATAAAGCGGGAAACGGCCGGCGCTGACTTCATCGGGACCGGGCTCGTCGTAGGTGATGGTGACGCTCTTCAAGCGAAAGCCTTTCGGCAGGTACGAGGGAACGAAGCAAGGGATCTCGAGCTTCTTCAGGTCATCCAGCGTCGCTTTCGGTTTGATGCAGGGCGCGGTCTGCGGGAACAGGCAGAGGATGGAGAACGTCAGGATAGACCAGAGGAAGCGCCGCATTGCGTGATCGCATCAGATGCGCCCGCGCCACGCAAGCAATTGCGCGCTGTAGCAACGGCGCTAAGTCGCCGTTTTTTCCAGACGCGTTTGACGCCTCGACGCAGCCGTTTCGACGAGGCTCAAGGCCCTGAGTCCAACCGAAGGGCGAGGCGGCTACAGCCATCTTGTAAAGACGGGGCGCGCTTCGCGCATTCAATCCCGGCGCACGCGCAAATAGGAAGGGAACCTCGGCAACCCTTTGGCAGTTAATCCCTGGAACCGATAGGTGATGACCGTCCCCACCGGTGGTGGCGATTCTCGATCGGCGTCGGTCAAGCCGCTCCCGATCGAGAATTCCCTGCCGTCGTCCGCCCGGACGCGGAGCGACCCGAGCTTGCCCGCGAATTTTCCTTTCCCCGGTTCGTGCGCGATGACTGTCGCTTCCGCATCGTCGTAAGGCTTGACCTTGAGTAAGGTGGGCGAGCGTCCTGCTTCGTAGGCCGACTCCGGCTGGCGCAACATCAATCCTTCACCACCCTGCCGGACGACACGATCGCGCTCGGCGAGAAGTTGGGCCACCCCCTGGCAGCGTTCTTGCGCCACGACTCTGACGAAGCGGTTTCCTTCCGATACAGTCGCGCGCAAGAATTGCATTCGCTGTTCAAAAAGGCCTTTCGCCTGTGGGGCATCGAACACCATATAGCGGACGCGTTTCCAGCGTTCGTCCGGCGTCTCTGAACGTACGATGCTCATGGTCTCTTCAAACTTCCCATGGCCAATCCATAACTCTCCGTCCAAGGCGATGTCGCGCGGCAACTCCGCGAGAAAATAATCTGGCGCGTGAATAAGATTGCCTTTACGGCTCCATAACTTTTGGCCATCCCAATAGCCCCGTAGGCCGTCATATTTCTCACTCATCCACCAGCCGGTCGGATCGATGGACTTGTTCCAAACATTCGCGAGGAGCAGATGTGGGGTTTGGTTTTCCGTCGTCGGAGTGGCGGCAGCGGGATCCTTCTCTTTCGCCGCGAGGCTGCCGGCTAGGAAGAAACCAGCCGCCAATCCGATAAGTGTCGCTTTGCATCCAGGGGGAATTTTCATGCCCAAGAGGCTCGGCAATTCCAATTCGAGCTGTCAAGGCTTCCCTCGCGGCGTCTCGAGTTCGTTTAGGAGACGATTGAAATACTGGAGTGGGTCGCGCGTAGAGGCAGAAGGGCGGATGGCAAGGAGCGAATGAGGCGCATCCCCGCAGGGGGCTGTAACGAACGAGCGACGCAGCCAGCTGCCCTTCCGCCTCGCGCCCTCCAGGGTTGCGCTGATTTTGGCGCTGGCCTTCGTTGCTCGCTTGGCCGAGATCGCTGCGATATCGGCGCTGCGCTTCGCGCCTTGGCCAGCGCCAAAATCCACAGCAACGCGGCCCACTCCAGTATTTCAACCGTCTCCTAGCCGATAAAGGATCGCGGGGATTGTCCGGCTTAGGGAGCAGCGGATTGCCGAGTGATCTCGCCCATTCGTTAGGCTAGAGATCCGCCCACGCAGCATCCTCTTCTGGGGAGTTCCAATCGCGAGAGAGAACCGATTCGCTGAGTGCAGCGCCATTGAACTCTTCAAATGGTTCGGGAATCTCTTCCATCTGCTTTAGGCAGGAACTTCGCGAACTTTTCCGTCTTTCCAGATAATCATCGACAGACCGCGCTGCCGAAGTTCGACGCGCTTCTTGCGGGTCGCGCGACGATGGGCTTGGGATGCAACGCGCGCCCATTCCGACATTTCCTTTTCGGGAATTGGTTTTAGCACAACAGTGGCTTCTTCATTTATCGTAAAATTCTCGCGCGGTTTCGAGGCCGTGATATTTTTCTCGATGCGTTCCTGACTTTCTTCTCCAGTCGATCTACACACGCGCTGAGAAACTCGCGCAAGCAGCGCGTCGAGCAGAAATAGAATTCGAATTGACCGCTTGGAGTGTCGTCCGCGAGCGGAACGCGGGCACAGATTTCCCGATTTGCTCCGATTCCGCCGTCATGCGCGCCATGCCAAATCAAATCGAGAAAGCCGATGCAATCATCCGCCATCGTCGCCGATTTCTTTTTTGGATCGACCACTCGCATTGCGCCGCCGGCGAGGATCGCCATCGAGTGTGGCTCCATCACTTTGTTCTTTTTGCACCACGGGCAACGCGGCTTTGATGGCCAGGCTGGTTTTCTTTTTAACACTGGGAATTTCATCGGGCATCATTCCCTTCGCTTTTCGTTTCTTCCTGATAGATGCGGATGCGGCCACGTTCGACAATCCAAAGTTTGCCCGCAAGCCCTTCCGTTTGCAGCGCGTCGGCCAAGGTCTGAACGAGTGCGGCCAGATCAACGGACGACGGCTTCGATGGCAAGCGAAGCACGGCGATTCCCGCGTAACGGCTCGGCAAAAAGATCAGCGGGCTGGCGAATCCCAAGTCGAGCGTGACAAGGCAGCGCGCTTCCGTTCGACAACGTTCGATCAACTCCGCATCGACGATGCCTTGAAGGTGCTGTTGCGCTACGGTCGAAACATCATGCCCGGCAAGAGCGAGAATCTCCTGGCCACGCCGGCCGAGGTTCTCGTCGAGCTTCAGCTTCAAACCGCGGGCTCCAGCGGCACGTCAACGTAACGCTCCCGCGCCATTTCCGCGCCGTAAGCGATGCAAGCTTGGATATCAGCTTCAGTCAAATCTGGATAGCTCTCCAGAATTTCAGATGTAGTCGAGCCAGAGGCGAGCAAATCAAGGATCAGCGAAACCCAGATGCGATGACCACGGATGCACGGTTTGCCAAAGCAGCGCTTCGGGTCAATCCAGATCCGTTCCAGTAATTCCTCGCGCGTCATGTTGATAGTTTAGCTTCGTTACGCCTTCGCGTAAACCTCAGCGCCTTTCTCCACGAACTCTTTCGATTTCTCCTGCATGCCAGATACAAGAGCTTCTGCTTCGGCAAGGCCCTGCTCCGCTGCGTGCTTCCGCACATCCTCGGTAATTTTCATGGAACATCTGCCTTCGTTGAGACTACGGCTGACAGGAAAATGGGGACCGCACATGGAGCATCAGCCTTCGTTAAAACTACGGCCCGACAGGTCCTCCTTCGCCAAGGCTACGGCGCGATGAAGAACTGCGCGGATGCAGGTCACGGCTTCGGAACGTCCAAGTCCTTGCAGATTTTCTGCGCAAGGAAATCGATGATCTCGCGATGGCGTGGAATCGCCGACGATTTCTGCGCGCGGCGATTGACGTAAATGGTGTGATTGCCGCCTTCGCGCAGAAATTCACAGCCGTGGTTTTCAAGATGTCGAATAAGGTCACGCCGCTTCATCCGGTCGCGAGCGGTTCACGCAGGACGTCGGCACCACGTAACGACTCTTCTGCCAACTCGCGATTCGCCTGCAAAACCATTTCGACCGCTTCCTTCAGGTTTGTACGCGCTTCCTCTAACGTTGCTCCTTGTGTGTTCGCGCCGGGCAACTCTTCCACGAACGCAGCATAGCCTTCTGGAAACTTACGAAAGACTGCGGTCAGTTTGATTTCCATATCAATCTTGTAGCACGAAACGCGCGTGCCGAACATTGCCAACTCAAGACCGCTCTTGAGCGCGGGGATTGCCTGATCAGCCTTCTGTCGCTATCATGGCCGGTATGAGTCCTTTTCACTCTGGAATGAATCACTGGCAACGGCAGTGGATGAGTGACAGGATCCACAAGGTTCAAAGCGATTCTGACGCAACTCCGATTTTGCCTATGCCTTCAAGCAAACCGAAACGGATCTCAAAAAAACAGAAATATCGGCTAAGCCTTCGAATAAATCTCGGCGCCGGCTTCCGTGAACTCGCGGGCCTTTTGTTCCATCCCCACCCGCAACGCTTCGTTCTCCGACAACTTCTGTGCTGCCGCGTACTTCCGAACGTCTTCTGTTATTTTCATTGAGCAGAAGTGGGGGCCGCACATGGAGCAGAAGTGCGCGGTCTTTGCTCCCTCTTGAGGGAGCGTTTCATCATGAAACTCGCGGGCGGTCTCTGGATCGAGGGAGAGATTGAATTGGTCCTCCCACCGAAATTCGAACCTGGCTTTACTAATTGCGTTGTCGCGGTATTGGGCGCCGGGATGGCCTTTGGCCAGATCGGCGGCGTGCGCGGCGATCTTGTAGGCGATGACGCCGTCTTTAACATCTTTCTTGTTCGGCAAACCGAGATGTTCCTTCGGTGTGACATAACAAAGCATGGCGCACCCGTACCAGCCGATCATGGCCGCGCCGATCGCGCTGGTGATGTGATCGTAGCCGGGCGCGATATCGGTGGTGAGCGGGCCGAGGGTGTAGAACGGCGCTTCGCCGCACCACTCGAGCTGTTTCTCCATGTTCTCCTTGATCATGTGCATGGGGACGTGGCCCGGGCCTTCGTTCATCACTTGGACGTGCTGTTTCCAGGCGCGCTGGGTCAGCTCGCCTTGCGTGAAAAGCTCGGCGAACTGCGCTTCGTCGTTTGCGTCCGCGATTGAACCGGGCCGGAGACCGTCGCCGATGGAAAAGCTGACGTCGTAAGCGGCCATGATCTCGCAGATCTCGTCCCAATGCGTGTAGAGGAAACTTTCCTGGTGATGCGACAAACACCACTTCGCCATGATCGAGCCCCCGCGCGAAACGATGCCAGTGGCGCGCCGTGCCGTCATCGGGATGTAGCGCAAAAGCACGCCGGCGTGGACGGTAAAGTAATCGACCCCCTGCTCCGCCTGTTCGATGAGCGTGTCGCGATAGATTTCCCAGGTCAGTTCTTCCGCGCGACCGCCGACTTTTTCGAGCGCCTGATAAATCGGCACCGTGCCGATCGGCACCGGCGAGTTTCGAATGATCCATTCGCGCGTGGCGTGGATGTTTCTGCCGGTGGAAAGATCCATCACCGTGTCGGCGCCCCACTTCGTCGCCCAACGCATCTTCTCGACTTCTTCCTCGATCGACGACGCGACGGCGCTGTTGCCGATGTTGGCGTTGATCTTCACCAGGAAATTGCGGCCGATGATCATCGGCTCGAGCTCGGGATGATTGATGTTTGCCGGGATGATGGCGCGGCCGCGCGCGACTTCTGCCCGCACAAGATCAGGCGTTATCTCGCGCGGAATATTCGCGCCGAATGATTCGCCGCGATGTTGATGCCCTAACGAATTACGTCCCAGGGTCGGGGGTTCAATTCCCCTCTCAACGCGTCGTCCGCTTTCCCTAATGGCAATAAACTCCATCTCGGGCGTGACGATGCCTTCTCGTGCGTACCAAAGCTGCGTGACAGCGCGACCAGCGCTGGCGCGCAGCGGCCGGCGCGATTTCAGATTGAAGATTTCAGATTCCAGATTGCCATTGTGGCCGTTCCGACCATCTGAATTGGACGTTGGATGTTTCTGTGCCGCAGACGCGGCATGCTTTTCGGAGAGAAAGCCGTCGTCCTGTGGCTTGACGGCGCGACCGACGATCTCTTCCACGTCGCCGCGGTCGCGAATCCATTTTGCCCGCAATGCCGGCAACCCTTCGGTTACATCGACATGTTGATCGGCGTCGCCCCAGGGACCACTCGTGTCGTAAACACCGATCGGCTCATTCACCTCGATCTCGCCGCTCATCGTTTTCGTCGGCGCGAGCGAGATCTCGCGGAAAGGCACACGCAGATCGGCATGTCGTGTTCCCGCGACGTAGACCTTGCGCGAGTTCGGCAGCTGGTCTGACGATTCGTCGGACGCGACGGAGCGCGTCCCTCCATTTTCTTCTTTTGGGATCATATTTCGGCCACGGATTTACACAGATGAAACACAGATAAATCGGCATTCAGAAAATCAATCCGTGTCGAATCCGTGTTCATCTGTGGCTAACTAAACAAAAAAACCATGCGTGGAAGAGCGGCATGGCTTCGAAATCCTTGCTCCCTGCGACGGTTCTAACCGCATCAGGTTCAAGGGGTCGTCCGAAATCTCGGACCTCTCAGCCTTTGGCTCCCCCGCAATCTTCGACAAGGATAAAGGAAGAAGTAAGAAGTAGAAAGGGGAAAATCGAACGGAGGCCGGAGATTGTAGAGGCGCTTGTGCCAAGCGCCTGACCAACCAATAGGCGCTTGGCACAAGCGCCTCTACATTGCCTACGGTTCCCGATTGGGATCGGGCTCGGGATTGGAGACGGGGACCACGCCGGTCGCGGGCGAATTCTCCAGCCGCGCGGGCGGTCGCGCAAGATCCAGAAGCGTAATTCCACCCGCGTCCTGCGCGCGATAATCCGCGGCCAGCATCGGACGCTGCTTCTTTTCGGTCACGTTGCGATAGTTCTCGATTCCGACGCTGATGGCTTCGGCCAGTTTCCCGCGCCACGCCGGATTCGCGACTAACTTGCTATCGTTCGTCTCCGAGAGGAAGCCGCCCTCGACCAGAATCGCGGGAATTCTTGACAGCCGCAGCACGGCAAAACGCGCGCGCTTGATTCCGCGATCAAACTCCGGGATGTGGCCGAGCATGGAATGGTAGACGGCGGCGGAGAGTTCGAAGCTTGGCGCGTCGACGGCGCTACCGGCCTGCATGTTGGCGAAACTCAAGGCGAGCGCGTCGTCCGCGGTCGATGGAGCGCCGCGCGGCGTGAGGGAAAAAATCTCGAAGCCGGTCGCGTCGCGGTTGGAAGTGGCGTTGAAATGGATGCTGAGGAAAATGGAGTCGCGCGTTTGGTTGGCGATGTGGGCGCGAAGTTCGAGCGGGAGAAAAACGTCGTTCTCGCGCGTCATGATGACCTTGAATCCTTTGGCCTGGAGCAGCGGACGCAGCAGGCGAGCGACATCGAGGGCGTACTCCTTCTCGGTTCCGTAACCGCTCCGCGCGCCTTTGTCGAAACCGCCGTGGCCGGCATCGAGCACGACGGTTTGCACTTTGTCCTTGCGCTGGATCATTTGGGGGCGCAGCTGCGGCTCGATTGTCTTTGCGAGATCGATTCGGGAGACCAGAAATTTCCCATCCTGCGCGATGACGGGAAAGCAGAGCCAGTTTCGCAATCCGTTCACGATCGCTTCCCGGCTCTCGAGCGTGAGCTGGAGTTGGTTCCGGCCGTTATTGAGCACGACGGTTTTGCCCGTCGAATCAACGTTCCCCAAAAGGCCGTAGAACCTGGCGATGTTGTCAGCGCTTAAGTAGTCGCGCGGTCCGACCTTGATGACCTGCCAGTCAGCGTTGGGCTTTGCACCCTCGGGTTTCGCGACAACCGGCGGCGCGGGGGTCGGTTTCGCAGTCGATGATTTCGCGCTGGCGGGTTTTGCGAGAGCGCCACACGCGAAGGCCAGAGAGATCGCGCCCACGACGGAAAAGACGCGGAGTCGCACGGCGATCATACATTACAACATGCAGGAAAAATGCCACCGGGCCACCTAGTTCCAGCGCGACACATCGGCGGTCATAGACCGCCGCTCCAGGGCATTTCCCTATTGGACAACGGAAGCGTTTCACCGTTCCTTGGCGGA
Organism: Chthoniobacterales bacterium; assembly: GCA_036385955.1. GTDB lineage: Bacteria > Verrucomicrobiota > Verrucomicrobiia > Chthoniobacterales > UBA10450 > AV80. The sequence goes on from DASVJK010000147.1 coordinate 8,171, forward strand.
TGTTTAAGCCTATCTATCTCCTATTCATCGGCTTGTTTGCAGCCGGAACTTTGTTCGCGAAACCCGCGCCGAACAAATCGCCCGTGGCAAAGGATGCCGCGAAACCATCCGCCGAGCAGAGTCCGCCCCCCGCCGCCGGCCAAAGTCCGGCCGCTCCCGCGACAGCCGATAAGAAAAATCCGCCGCCACTCGACCCGAAGAACATGGATGCGTCGGTCAAGCCGCAGGACGATTTCTATCTTTATGCGAACGGCAGCTGGATCAAGAGCAACCCGATTCCACCAGAGTTTTCGCGCTGGGCGGCTTTCAATGAACTGGCCGAGAAGAATAATGACGCGCTGCACGAGATCGCCGAAAAGGCCGCGGCCGCTGCTCCAAAAGACCCCAAGAAATTAAAAACAGAAAAGACAGCTGCGGCAGACCTGCAAAAGGTGGGAGATTTCTACGCGAGCGGCATGGACGAAAAAGCCGTGGACGCGGCGCGCGCGAAACCCCTCGCAGACGAGCTCAAGCGGATCGATGCAATGAAAGATCGCAAGGATGTGCTGAAGGAAATCGGGCATTTGCATGCGATGGGAGTGAACGCGTTTTTCGGTTTCTCTTCAGGACAGGATGACAAGAACAGCACGATGGTGATCGGTCAGGCCTATCAGGGCGGGCTCGGAATGCCGGACCGAGATTATTACACGAAGGAAGACGACGCCTCGAAGAAACTGCGGGATCAGTACGTCGACCACGTCATGAAGATGTTGGCGATTGCCGGAGAGCCGGTGGCGCAAGCATACGAGCACGCAAAGAAAGTGATGGCACTCGAGACCTCACTCGCGAAGCCGGCGCGAACACGTGTCGAGCTGCGCGATCCACAAAAAAATTACAACAAGATGAAGCAGGCGGAGCTGCAAGCGCTCACGCCGGACTGGAATTGGGCGGATTACTTTAAAGAGATCAAGCTGACGCAGCCGGGCGATATCAACGTCGGCCAGCCGGACTTCTTCAAAGCAGCAGACCAAGTTTTCAAGAGCGTCTCCGTCGACGACTGGAAGACGTATCTCCGCTGGCATCTGCTTCATGCCATGGCGTCGACGCTTTCGAGCGACTTCGTGAATGAAAACTTCCGGTTTTTCGAAGCGACTCTGCGCGGAACGAAGCAGATCAAGCCGCGCTGGAAACGAGTGGTCGCCAAGACAGACGAAGAGCTGGGAGAAAGTCTCGGCAAGCTTTACGTGGCGGATCATTTCCCGCCGGAAGCAAAGGCGCGTGCTCTCGAGATGGTGAACAACCTCCGGGAAGCGGTCGCCGACCGGATCAAGACGCTGGATTGGATGGACGAGCCGACGAAGCAGGAAGCGCTGAAGAAGCTCGCCGCATTCACCGTCAAGATCGGCTATCCCGACAAATGGCGGGATTACTCGCTGCTCAAGGTCGATCGCGGGCCGTACTCGCTCAACGTCGCCCGCGGCGAGATGTTCGAGACCGATCGGCAGCTGAAGAAAATCGGCAAGCCGGTCGACCGCAGTGAATGGGGCATGACGCCGCCAACGGTGAATGCCTATTACAACCCGAACATGAACGAGATCGTGTTCCCGGCGGGAATTCTGCAGCCGCCATTCTTTGATCCGAACGCAGACGATGCCGTGAACTACGGCGGAATGGGCGCCGTCATCGGGCACGAGATGACACACGGTTTCGACGACCAGGGCCGGCAATTCGACGCGGCCGGCAATCTGCGTGATTGGTGGACGCCGGCGTCCGCGAAGGCTTACACCGAACGTTCGAAAGCGATCGTCGCTCAGTATGCGGCGTATGAGCCGCTGCCCGGCATTCATATCAATGGCGAGCTGACGCAAGGCGAGAACATCGCCGACATCGGCGGGGTGAAACTCGCCTACACGGCGCTGCAAAAGGCGCTGGCGAAAAAAGGCGGCACGCCGGCAAAGATCGACGGCTTTACACCGGAACAGCGATTCTTCCTCGGTTTCGCGCAAGTCTGGCGCAACAATCAGCGCGAAGAAGATCTGAAGCTGCGTTTGAACACGGATCCGCATTCGCCCGGACGCTTCCGCACGATCGGGCCGCTCTCGAATCTGGTGGAATTCCAGAAGGCGTTCGATATTCCGGATGGTTCTCCGATGGTCCGCTCGGCGGATCAGCGAGTAAACATTTGGTAATACGAGAACGCGGCAGGCGACGCGCCTGCCCTACGAATTCAACCGCCGCTCGTCAGGCTTTGGCCTAACGAGCGGCGGTTTTTCTTTCTGTAGCGGCGGTCTATGACCACCGAATCGTTTTGGCCCGGCGGTCACAGACCGCCGCTACAAGGAGATCTTGCCGCCCCACGATAAAATCTTCGCCTTCGTGCCAGCCGCTTCGGCTTCCTTGATGTCGCCGTTGCGATTGTAGAAAAGCGACAAACTCGTCCAACCGATCTGGTCGTTAGGCCGAAGCTCCGTCGATTTCTTTCCGGCCTCGATTGCCTCGGGGAAGCGCCCGATTTTCATCAGCGCCATGCCGAGCGCGTGCCAGCCGTCGAAAAAAGTGGGATCGAGTTCCACGCACTGGCGATATTTCCCGACCGCGTTCTCCAGTTCGCCGATAGCGAGATCGCCGTTCGCGGCGTCGAAGATCTCGTCCAGCGTGGCCATGCGGGCGATCGCTCTGGCCGGGATTAGCCGCTCGCGACCGAAACGCCGGCCGCGCGGCGCCGATCGCGCATCCACTCAACGAAAACGGCCCCGCGTCTTTGCAAAAGATATCGCGATTCGAACTGAGCCTTCGCTGATGCATAGCCCGAGGGATCGGCCGGCGCGCGTTTCTCGAGCACTGCGACCAGACCGCCTTTTTCTGCTGGCACAAATTCGGTGACCTCGCCCGGATTCAAAACGGCCACGGCATTTTTAATCGCCGGTAAGTCGGGCGTCTCAGCCTTTGGTTTCTCATCCTTGGGTTTCTCATCCTTGGGTTTCTCATCCTTGGACTTCTTATCCTTTGGCGTCTCAGCCTTTGGCGTCTCAGCCTTTGGCGTCTCCTTGTCCTTCTCCGGTTTCGGAGCGGGAGTCTCCACCAGCGCAAACTGCGGAATTCGTTCCAGTTTCAATTTACTTTGCTCCACCGCTTTCTCGAGAGGCGTCCCGGATTTCAGTGCTTCGCGAAGCTGGCGGGCGACTTCCACCCCTTTGGTAGAAATGAGTTCCCTGAGACGCTCAGATTTCAGCGTCTCGACGATCTTCGGCTTGGCCTCTTCCGGACTGAGCGGACGCGCTTCGGTGATGCCGAGCAGATGCAGAACGAAAAATCCGTCCGGCCCCTGAATGGGATCGCTGAATGGCGCTTGTTGGGTCAGCTGGAAGGAATATTGCGTCAATTGTGGAATGGCTGCCAACTGCGGGTCCGGCGCTGCGGACGTAAATTCTCCCGTGGCGGCCACCGGACTTTGGAACCTGCTCGCGATTTCTCCGAAATTCGCGCCTTTCTCAAGGAGCGCCTGGGTGAAATCGTTGGCACGGTCCGCCACCTTCTGCAGGGGATCCACCCGTTCCTTCCCGGTTAATTTCTTTTCTGCCTCGGTCAGCGCGAAAGTTACGAATTCGACCCGCCGTTTTTCCTCGCTTTTCAACTGCGCCTTGTGCGTCTCGTAGTACTTCGCGATCTCTTCGTCGGTAATTTTTACATCCTTCTGGAAATCCTCCTCCCGCAACCGCACGACGGCCACATCCATTTTTCCGTACGTCTTCTCGTAGTTTTCCATGCTCTCGGATTCCGAGACCTGCATGCCGGTGCCGAGAAGCTCTTTCACCCGATTGAGGGATAGTTGATCCGAAACAATCTCTTCGATTTGGACCTCGTTGAGTCCCAGCGACGGAAGCATCCCTTTCGTAAATTCGGTGTATTTATTTATATCGAAGCCCGCTTCGCCGCGGAAACGCGGCAGCGTTTTGACAAAGGTCGTGATCTCACTGGAGGTCGGACTAATTCCGAGTTGCTCCGCTTCGTGGCGGAGGATCAACCGGTTCCATGTGAATTCGACGTACATTTCATTTTCGCTCGCCACGTTGACCATCATCAGGTCGTTGCCCAAACTCAGGCCAAGGCTGCTCGCGAGATTCAGGAGGCGCGCATTCCGCGTGAACTCCACTTGCGTGACCGGCCGATCGTAGATGCGGCCGAGGTCGGTCGAGCGTTGTGCGCCGAAGTCCGTCTTGTTGAAGTAAAAGACGAAGGGAACGGCGAGGATCGCGATCACGATCATCAGCCACCGGTGATGTTTGCGGAGAATAGTAATCATAAGCGCGCCAGCCGAAATTCAGAGGGGCGGCAAGATATCGTCTCAGATTTTAACTGAGCAAATGATTTCCGCTGTTGCCCGACGGCCGGAACATACACCGCTTCGACCGCACGGCTTAGTGATGAAGGCTCGACAACGTCTTTGTGCGCAGCACGCCGTCGGCGCAGGTCACCAATAATTTCGCCGGCCGATCTTCCGCCGGCGGGAGAAACGCCAGGGGACCGCGGGGCGGCGAGCGCTCGCTCGTCTCTCGAGCCAGCGGTTCGCTGGAGACCAATACACCTGATTCCGGATCGAGAATTACCACATTGCCGGAATCCGAGCAGGCGACGACCTCGAAATGACCGTCGCCCCCTAAATCGGCCACGAGCGGCGGGACGGAGAACGTTTCACCGCTCGGGCTCCGCCATTTTTCGCGCAACGTTTCCGCGTCGAGCGCGACAATGCCTGCGGCCTCGCAGGCCAGAAAAATCGTCGATCCATCCGCACTCGCGGTGACCGGGCCATGCGCGCTGCGAACATTGTTCGGTGTCGCACTTAGGCGCACGACCCCGCTCTTCGGATCGAGAATGCTGACCACACCCGCCGGACTTACAGTCACAACTTCCTGCCGGCCGTCCTTGAGTTTCATGATCGTGGCAGCCTCATCCGCGCCGGTCTCGCGCGATTCCCACAGCACTTCTCCATCGCTTCCGCGCAACGCGATAATCGTGCCGTCACGCAGCGTTACGAGCACCCTCATACTTGACTCGTTAGGCAGCTTCATCGCCGCCAGCGCATACGGCTTCGTCAGTTCGCGACTCCAGAGTTGTTTCTGTTGCGCGCCGCCGACCGCGACGACGTCGCCGGAAACATTCCGGCCGGTGCTGTCTTCAATAATATTCGGCCGGGCAACGACGAAATCACTTTGGCCATCGCCATCAACGTCCGCCAGGAACGAGGCCGCATACGCTTCACCCCGCGGCTCAACTGGAATCGCGGCCAGTTTCTTCCCGTCATCCGCGCGGTAGACGAAGAGATTGGTGCGCTGGTCCGTCAACGAAGAAGGGGCGTGACCGAGGAGGGCCAACGCGGGAGCAGCATCTCCAGCCCAATGACCCGTCGCCGGCGTTGCTTCCGATTCGCCAGCACTCTCGACCGGATCGCCGTAACGCCGATAGACAGTTTGAAAAAGTTCGCGCGCATTCCAGGTCCGCACGCCACTGACGGCATCGTAACACCATAAATTGGGTTCGCCGGGCGGGGCCGCGGTCAACTCCGCCACCAGCGCGCGCGTCGTCCCGTCAATGGCGTGAGGCGCGCTCGCATTCGGACTTCCTTCCGGCGGGTTGGGAGGAATGACCCGGCGAATCCAATCGCTCCCTTCAGGCGCCAGCACGCAAGCGATCTCGCACTTCGCCGCCTCCTTTCCATCATGATGATTGAGGATAAGGCGCGTCCGCTCTTTGTGCTTCGCATCGGCCAGGAGCAACATCGGATTATATTCTCGATTAAAGGACGCACCCCAGCGCGGACGCCCGTCCAGAGCGATGCAGCGAACACCTTTGCCGACTTCGCCAAGAAAGAGTTCCGGTTTGCCGGCGGCGTGCGAAACGAATCCGCTGGTTCCACCGGCGGCGATCGGCTGTCGCCAGCGGGTCGTTCCAGTGATGGCGTCGAGGGACAAGAGCGCGTCCTCTGTGCGAAAGAGCAAGCCACCATCGGACGTGCGGATGAGTCGTTCATCCTGGATCATTTGTTGAGAATCCGGGAGAAGGTCCTTGCGCGGCTCCGGCCAGAACATGCTTCCGTCCTTCAACCGCATCGCCGCCACCAACGGCCGGGGTTCCTGCACGTTGTCGCGAAACCCCATGATCCATTCCGCCGTTCCATCGCCATCGAGATCAGCGAACCAAAACCCGAGCAGTTCGCTCCGTGGCATTTTTCCCTGGAATTTAACGCGCCCGGTTTCGCCGTCGCAAATCAGCCAGTCTGTTTCCGAAACAAAGACAATTTCGGGCCGACCGTCGTTATCAAGATCGGTCACGTAAAATGCGAGCATGCCCGGAAAATCCTTTTGCCAGGCGAGCTGGTTGTCCTTGAGGCGAACGAGTCCCGCATGGAACGTTTTCTCCCGCGCCGTTCGGTTCGGGTTCGCCTCTACGGTCATTCCGCAAAAGACAATCCCCTCACCCTCCGCGGTGGGGCAACGAACGGCCCACGGTCCGGGCACCCACTCGCTGATTCCGAACCCGCCCTCCCGCAAGGTTTTTCCCGCCGCGCCGTCCACCAGATAGAAATTGTTCTCGCAACTGAAGATGACGATCTCGGAGACGCCGTCGCCGTTTTGATCGCCGACGATCGCCATCTGGGCGGCATCGACCCGTGGCGCGGGACCGATCCAGGTCCAAAATGGCTTGTCCTGATCCGGCCGGAAACAGAACACGTCGGTCTGGCGTTTGCCCTCCGCGCTGACGGAGTTGCCGCTTCCTGAGCTGAGCACGACTTTTCCAACCGATCCGCCAAGATCGGCGCCGCGGAACGGTCGAAGGTTTCCATCGCGCGTAGGAAATTCGCGGATGAGTTTTCCCGACGCGCCGGAAACCACCGCAACTTCCGTGATGAAGTTGTGCGCAAAATCCTCGACGCCGTCCCCATCGACATCGCCCATATTCACAAACCCGCCTTGCACATCCCAGCGCGCGATGTTCCAACTCGCCTGCGCTCGATCCAGCGAGAGATAAGCCGAGGCCCTCCTGCCTTTCTCGACCGTGACTGCTTGTGTCCGTTCGTAATGACCCGGTTTCGTTGCGCGAACCAGATGCTCGCCGGTATCGATTTCAAGTTCCTGGATGCGCGACCCAAACGGTTTGCCGTCCACTTCGATTTGCGCGTCGTCCGGATACACCTCCACGTCGAGCGTTCCTTTCTCGTGCAGAAGATCGACCGGGCGCTCAATCTTCTGCCGGCGTTCGACCGAAATGCTTTGATCGGACGTTTGATAATTGGGCGCTTCGAATTGGAGCGAATGCGTGCCCGCCGCGAGGCGCAGCGTCGGGTGCGCCGGATCAAACGGGATGGCGCGTCGATCCACGCTCACCCGCAAACCGCTCGGCGCCGGTTGAGGCGTGAGTGCGAGACGCACTTCACCCTCTTGCGCGATCCACCAGACGAGCGCTCCGAGCAGGACGGCCGCGATTACACCGCGCTGTAGATTCCGGCGGAGCGCGCGCCGCCGTTCCCGCCGATAAAGATCGTCATAATTAATGCCGAGCAAACCCGCGATGAGTTTCAGCTTCGCTTTTTTCCGGCCATCGCCCTGCGGGCGGGCGTCGGGCGCGATCGGCTCCACGCGCTGATCGGAGAGTCGCCCATCGACGCCGACGCGATACCGCACTCCCAGTGGAAAGCATTCCAACTGGCCGCTCTCGGGCTTATCGGTCGCGTTGGGGTCGCCGCCCACGATGAAACACAAGACGCGGTCTTCCCAGCCTAACGACTTAAAATAAATGATCTCCTCATTTACCCAGCGTGAAACCGCGGCGTGCGGCGAGCAAATCACGATTAAATAACGCGATTCGCGCAGCGCGCTGTTGATGTTGTCGCTCAGGCTCGCCGCGCCGGGCAATTCCTCGCGGTCGCGAAAGACCGGGGGATTCTTTCGCCGCACCGGCCCATCGCGACCGGCCTTGCCGATCAACCCGCGCGGCGGCCGATAATTTTCGAGTGCCCCGTGCAGCCAGTCGCCCCACGACCGGTCCATGTGGCTGTAGCTGATAAACGCCCAGTACTTGAATTTCTCGATGCCCTCCTCGGCTTCCCCATTCACGGTTGGAAGATGATGCTAGCCGCCGGCCCGCTCCCGCCACAAGGAGGAATCCAAAAACGTGGTCTGACTCAGCGATCCCCGAGCGGATTTCTCGACAAGAGATCTTCCACGCAAACGATTTTGCACGACGAATTTATTCTCACCGTTATCTAAAAAATACTTTTGCGTCGGCGAAACACATTCGTAAAATCGGACTTTGCAATTGCCGGGTGCGATTGCTCAAGCCCCCGAAATTAAACAACCAGCCAACGAAATGTCCCACCGGGGCTTATCACAAGACAGAAACAATATTAATGAAACGAACTCTCCTTTTTCTCCTGGCCTTCACAAGTTTCGCGATCGCGTTTCAAGCCTCGCCGACGCCGAGTCGGAAATACACTTCGAACAAGAGTGAGAAAGAGAGCGGAGGGCAGAAGACAATTTCCGAGGAGATTGCCCTGTCGGCCAATGGTTGGTCTTACATTAAGGGTGAATGGATTCATCCTGACGGATATAAGTACGTAAAAGGCCAGGTCCTCCGCACGACTGCTAAAGCCGGAAAGACCGCTCCAGAGCCACCTGGGAAGCTTGCGCAAGAGAACGCCAAGAAGCTGACGCCAAAGGCTACCCCTGCCCCGGATAGTCCGAAGACAGCGGCCGAAAAGGCAGCCGAGATCCGGCGAAAAAACCTCACGCCCACCGCAGCGCCGCAAACAGGAACGCATTTGTAACTGCTCGCGGAGTTTCCCTGCTCCGCCACATTACCGCCCCCGGGAAATATCGGCGTTTTGCCTCACTCGTGCTACCGTGACCGGATGCCAAATCTGCACACGCCCGAGGGAGCAACCTACCTTCTCCAAGCCTTTTCGTCAGCGTTCCTCGCGATCCTTTTCCTTCAGTCGGGCATCGACAAGGTGGTGGATCGCCGCGGCAATCTCGAATGGCTGAAGGGACATTTCGCCAAGAGTCCGCTCGCTGGAATGGTGCCTCTGATGGTTGCCGCGATCACCATCCTCGAAATTGCGGCCGGAGCTCTCAGCGCGATTGGGTGTGCGTTGATAATTCTTAAGCGCGGTTCCACTCTCGCCTTCTACGGTGCGGCTATCGCCGCGATCTCGATCATCGCGCTCTTCTTTGGCCAGCGAATGGCCAAGGATTACGCTGGGGCGGCGACGCTCGTCCCCTATTTTCTCCTGGCGTTGAGTGCGCTGTATCTGTTGGCTGCGCGCTGAGCGAACCGTTTAGTCAGGAGTCGCGTTTCGAGAGCGCAATTGCGCGAAGGAAAAGAGCGGTGAAAATATCTCTCTTGTCCACCGCGCCCGACAGCCCGATTGCCGCTCCCAAACTTGGAACCGAAGCGCTCCGGACTCCGGGCGTGCCGCGAGCCACCGCTCCCGTGCTAGGTGTGCTCACGGCCTTGAGCTTCTCACACTTGCTCAACGACGCGATGCAGTCGTTGATCCCGGCGATCTACCCTATTCTTAAGAGCACGCTTCATCTGAGCTTCGCTCACATCGGCCTCATCACGCTCGCCAACCAGTTGACAGCTTCGGTTCTCCAGCCCTTCGTCGGCCTTTACACGGATCGACGACCGCAACCTTTCTCGCTCGCCGTTGGAATGAGCTTCACGCTCGCTGGCCTGGTCCTGCTCTCATTCGCCGGCAGCCTGGCGTTGGTTCTCATCGCCGTGGCGCTGGTCGGCGTCGGTTCGTCCGTGTTCCACCCGGAAGCGTCACGCATAGCGCACATCGCCTCTGGCGGACGGCTCGGCTTTGCCCAATCGCTCTTTCAGGTCGGCGGCAACGCCGGGAGCGCGCTTGGCCCTCTTCTGGCCGCCGTAATCGTAGTCGCCCGCGGGCAATCAGCCGTGTTGTGGTTCTCCCTGCTAGCCTTGCTCGGCATCGTTGTGCTGACTGGAATAGGGCGTTGGTATCGAGGGAGCCTTGCTGTTTTCAGAACGGCTAAATCCGCGCCCGTTCACTACAGGGACACGCCGCTCCTGACGCGCGGCCGGCTGATCTTGTCCCTCGCTGTCCTGATCGCGCTTATTTTTTCGAAGTATTTCTACCTCGCGAGCATGTCGAGCTACTACACGTTTTTCCTTATGGGAAAGTTCGGGCTCTCAGTTAAGAGCGCTCAACTTCATCTCTTCGGTTTTCTTTTCGCCGTCGCGGCCGGCACAATACTAGGCGGGCCGGTGGGCGACCGCATCGGCCGCAAAAGTGTGATCTGGGCGTCGATCCTGGGCGTTGCGCCGTTTGCCCTTGCGCTTCCTTACGCCAATTTGTTTTGGGCCGGCATCCTCACGGCGATCATTGGACTGATCCTGGCTTCGGCCTTTTCCGCCATCCTCGTCTACGCGCAGGAACTGGTTCCCGGCAGAGTGGGCATGATCGCCGGGCTGTTTTTCGGTCTCGCCTTCGGTCTGGGTGGTATCGGTTCCGCCGTGCTGGGTGCGATGGCCGATCGCACGAGCATTCAATTTGTCTTTCAAGTCTGCTCCTACCTTCCACTTATAGGCCTGCTTACCTGGCTCTTACCGGATCTCGAACAACGACCTCGTACGAGCGCATGACATGACAAGAAGTCCCGAGCGATAATCGGTGCGCTGGCATGGAATGTTCTGCAAAAATGTCCATGCGCGTGCTGATAGCCGACGACCAAAAAGGCGTCGGCACAACGCTAGCAGCCCTCGTTGCCAAATGCGATCACGAGGTCGTTGAAGTAGTGGGCTCGGGCTTTGAAGCGATTCGGGCCTACCACCGTCATCGTCCCGACGTGGTGCTGATGGACTATTACATGCCGCATCTCAACGGTGCGACGGCTTGCCGCAACATTTTGTCGAGATATCCGGCGGCAAACGTCATCCTGGTTTCGGGAGTAGCCGGGGCCGAGGACCTCAGCCATTCCGGTGCGATCGCCGTCCTCTCGAAACCGATCGATCTGGCCAGACTAAAGATTCTGTTGAACGCTCCCGCATCTTAAGACTGGCGACGGATCCCCAGGCCGGCCCCTGTAGCGGCGGTCTATTTATCGCGCTGTAGCCTCCCGGCGTAAGCGTATGACCGCCGAAGCGTGGCTTCTGAGCTCCCCCAACTTGTCACTCGTCATTCGCAATTCGCAATTCGCCAGATATTTCTCTGGAATCGGATCCTCAGGGCTTTCGTGCTGCCAATAGACCGTGACGATCCACCAACGGCTGTCGTCGTAGAGCAACTGAATGCTGTTGATCCCGCGCATGAACGGTTCAGCATCGTCCGGATTGTGGCGCGATTCATAGGTGCTCCAGACATGCGCGATGTGCCCGAACTGCTCGGTGCGACGCGCAATTTCCCTCTCGAAGAATCCGTTCTTCTCCAGATAATCACGCGACCGCTCGATGTAGCCATCGACGTCCAGCACCTGCGGCGTGATCGTTCCATCCTGGTTCATCTCGCCGGCGGTTTTCGTAGTCGGAATCAACCGCGCGCCCGGAATGAACAACGACCGCTCGCGGTCCCAATCACGCTCATGCTCCGCGGGACCGGAGATCACGTCGTACGCAGCAGCAATGATGGCGTCGATTGACGCGACATCCGCCGGATTGGCTGCGCGCTTGGTAGTAATGGTTTTTATCATCGCTAATTGTTCGCTTCGCCTCCGCGAAGAGCGATCAGTACCTCTCTACTTTGACAGCGTCAAACCACGCAACCGGGTCACGGCTTGGCTACCGCGGCAGGAATGATGAACTGCGGAACCAGCTCAGTCTGCCACTTGTACCACTTCGGAAATTCACCGTAGCTGCCGCCGTTGAATCCAACGACCACGTCCAACTCCGGAATCACCATTACAATCTGGCCGCCATTTCCTCCGGCTGCATAAACCCGATAACTGTGGTCGGCGCTCTTTAAATGATAAAGGTGCCAGCCATACCCGTACTCGTGATCGACACCGAACGCTGGTTCGAAACTTGAATGTCGCGCGGTTGACCTTTCGACCCAATCGCGGCTCACGACTCGCCGACCTTTCCAAACACCGCCAGCCAGATAAAGTTGGCCCAGCTTTAATTCGTCACGTGGCCGCAATTGCAGACCGCCCGCTGCATAACCGTCACCACTCGGCATCAGGTTCCAATGGTAAGTCTGGAACTGCAGCGGATCGGCGACGGATTCGTCAAAAAACTCGGGCAACCACCGGCTGGTCGCGTGCTTCACCATTCCGCCGATTAGGTTCATGCCGGCACTGCAATAGACCGCCTTGTCTCCACCTGGGTCGCGCTGCAACGGCAGATCAAGCGTGTACTTGTACCAATTAGGCTGCTCCTTTTGCTGCTGCATGTTGTCTTCGTTGCCGGGGGATTCATCGTCGTTGTCATCGCACGCCAGACCACCCGTCATGGTCATCAGATCGCGCGCCGTCATTTTTGCCTTTCGTGGATCCTGATTTGCAAATTCTTTGTCTTCGGGAAATTGAGAATACACGGGGGTTTCCGGTCCGATTTTCGCGCCGAGTTCATGCGCAATCCCCAACAGCATTGGGGCAAAAGTTTTGCTCGCCGAACGCATATCGTGCGGACGCTCCTTGTCGAAGCCGTAAAAATATTCCTCCAGCACGAGTTTGCCGTGCCGCGCAATCAATAGACTCTGGATGTTTAGGGCATTGTTAAGTGGATCGCTTTCCAAGATCTTCTCGATCAGACCTGTGATAGGCTTTGCATCCATCTTCACCTCGGCGAGCGAGGCCGTCTCCCAACCGTCATTATCCATCACCGGCTTTCGGTAGACGTACCGGGGCTCCCGCGGAACACGTGGGAAAAAGCCAACCGCCGTCTCCGCTTTGCAACGCTTGAACTGTATGATTTTGTCCAGGTTTGTGAATCGCAAGGAAAGTCGGTCTTCTTTTTCGTTCAGGCTGCCTTCCAGCTTTTTCGAGGCGTCTTTTGTGTCGCTTAAAATGACCGTGTTGCCGCTGACATCGACGCGATAACTGTTTCGCCGAAACAGATTGGCTTCAGGATTTCGTATCACCGCCAGCATCGATCCATCCGGCGTTTCTTGAATCGACAGGAACAAGGAGAGACGCGACGCCAGTGGTCTAACTACTCCTTGCCACCTGTTCTCGCCCACGGCCGAAACCTTGATCGGCGTCGCGTAACGATTGTTGTTGACCGCATTTGCCGGTTGGATCCAGAAGGCAGCGAGCTTCTTCGTCGATGCCAGAGAGTGCACTCGCAATTCCCCCGTGTCGGCCGGGAAACGAAACACGTGGTAAACTGGGTCGCTGCCTGGATCTGCTTTCGCTTCAACACCCGCAACAACCGAGCGCCATTCGGGCCTCTGTCCGTCGATCGTGACCTCGCCGTGGACCGCAGCGGCAACGATCTCTTCGCCAACCCATAGCCCTGACAGGCTGTGGGACGATTCTGCCGCCAACGCTTGGCTAACAATGCCGGCAATCAGCGTGGCGACAATCAGACACGAGTGGATGAAGAGAACACGTCGCCATAATTGTTGATGGCTTGAGAAAGTTCTTTTCATGTTGCGGCTTGTTGGTTCTTCTGACGGACTGCCCTTCCCTTCACCGGCGCGGGCTTGCCGCGTTTCGTGATGCCTTCGGTAAGCTCGCGAGCCTTCAACTGTTTGATGATGGGCAATTGACCGCTTTGCATGTTTTGCCGCAACGCGGCGCAGGCCCTCGTTAAATTGCCCGCGCGCAGCGAGGCAATGATTTTCCTGTGTTCCGCCACACTGGTTTGGACACGGGAACGTTCGCGCAAAAGTGCCAGCTCATAGCGTCGGGTCCGTGCCATGAATTGCTTGATCAAATCGAGCAGGACGTCATTCGGACACACGGCGAGTAGTTGCAGATGCCAGGCATTATCGAGGACGATCCGGCGAGCGACGCCCTTCGCTTTGCCAAATTTTCGATTCAACCTCTCCAACTCATCGAGGTGACTCGCCGGCGGGATGCCGGCCAGTTTCAGTGCTTCGGGATCGAGGATCGCACGAATCGCATAGACCTTCTGGAACTCCTCCACACTCAGCGAGTGAACGAAAAAGCCGCGACGCGGAATCGTTTTTACCGTGCCCTCCGCTGTCAACCGCATCAAAGCTTCCCGGAGTGGGGTGCGACTGACTCCCAACTCCCTGGCCAGGTGGACTTCATTGATCCGCTTTCCCGGCAAAAGACGGCCGTCAATAATGGCTTCGCGTAGCGCGGCGGCCAGGACCTGAGGCACATTGGGCCGATCCATTGCCGCTTCAATTAAGGAAATCATGATGATTGTATATTGTATACAGTTATTCGCACAGAGTCAAAACCTTCCGGGCCCGCTCATGCTGGTAATCCGCGGCAGCGTTTTCTGGCGGCAAAAAGAATACCGAGCGAGAGACCGCCCGCATTTCGGGCTGGCCTTCGTTTGCGGATCAACCTAACAATCGCGTTAAAGGGGCTCCAAAAATTCCATGAACACCATCTCCATTTCTCGACGTAATTTTGCGCGACTGTTGGGCGCCGGCGCGGCGTGCGCTGTTGCCAGACCCGTGCTTTCTCTTGCGGCCGCGCCGCCGGGCCAGTCACCGGCCGGATCGGCTGCGCCTTCGCCCGGGATTGCCAGTGTCGTGCGCTTGAGCTCGAACGAGAATCCATACGGGCCTTCGGCGAAAGCACTGAAGGCGATGAGCGACGCTTTCGGGCTGGCGTGCCGCTACCCCGATGAACATGCCGAGTTGCTGGTTGAGGCGTTGGCGAAACTCAACGGCGTCAATCACGATCAGATCTTGCTGGGCGACGGCTCTGGCGAGATTCTAAAAATCGCCGCGGACACATTCACCGGACCGGCCACGAGCGCGAAGAATGGATCGGCCGGGCGCGGAAAATTGATCGCCGCCGACCCGACGTTCGAATCGATTCTCGCGCACGCCAAGGTCAACGGCGCGGAAACCGTGAAGGTTCCGCTCACCGCCAGCTTCGGCCACGATCTTCCTAAGATGGGGGCAGCGGCGAAGGAAGGGCTCATTTACATCTGCAACCCGAACAATCCTACCGCCAGCATTACGCCGAAGAACGAATTAAGTGCCTTCATCGCGAAGGTTCCGCGCCAGACGATGATTCTCGTGGACGAAGCCTACCACCACTACGCCGAGAGCACCGACTACGAGAGTGTGATCCCGCTGATTAAGGACAACGCGAACCTGATGGTCGCGCGCACTTTCTCGAAGATTTACGGCATGGCGGGACTGCGCTGCGGTTACTGCGTCGCGCAACGCGAGACGATCGAGCGAATGCGTCCACATCAATCCTGGGACAGCGTCAATATCATGGCGCTGACCGCGGCGATCGCGAGTCTGAATGACCCGGATCAGGTCGCGAACGGCCGCCGTCTGAACAGCGAGGCAAAAGCATTCGTGATCGGCGAGCTCGACAAAATGGGCTTCAAACAAATTCCTTCGCAGGCCAACTTCATCATGTTCAACGTAAACCGCCCGGTTGTCCCGTTGATCCAGGCATTGAAGCAGCTCAACGTGCAGGTCGGCCGATTATTTCCAGCTCTGCCGAATCACATGCGTCTTACCATCGGGAAGAAAGCCGAGATGGAAGCTTTCCTGTCAAACTTCCGTCAAGTAACAGCAGCCTAGCTCGGATCGGAATCAGGGCGCGGCTTGAGTCCCGCTGTCAGTCGCACGGCCCCCAGCCAGTCGTTTCCCTAAAACGATGGCCGGCAGCTCGACTGCGTAGTAAACCGCCGCGCTGACCAGAATCGTAAGCAGAAGCGTTGTTATCAAGTAGCAGACCGTCGGCCACCCGCGCAGAGCCGTGTTCCCTTCCAGTGCCACCCAGCACACCAGCGGCGTCGCCACTATGAGGTGAAAGAGATAGATCGAATAGCTGATTCGTCCGAGCCATGCCAGCGCACTGGTCCGAACCCGAAGCCATGCAATCCATATCCAGAACAGCAGAGGAGCAACCACATAAGGCGAAAACCAATTCCGGCTCGGATGGATAACGAAACGAAATTGCCGCGACCCACCGATCACCACGATCAAAACGGTCAGCGCAACAAGGATCCAAACCTTCCGATTCCTTCTGATCGATTCGCGAAAGCCCTTCGTTTCGTCGTAAACAATTCGGAAATAAGCACCCCAAAACATGATCCCGAGATGGCGCGGCAAATTTTTCCACCCCGCTGAGACGTCGTCGGGCACCACACCGATCTGCTTCGCGCCTTTCACCACGAACCAGGCTAGAGACATTCCCACAACCAATCCGACGAGGACCCGCGGGTTATTGAGCCAGCCAAGCCGCCAGACCAGCCAGCACGAGACATAGAAGGCAAGTTCGGTTTCCAACGTCCAGTAAAGTCCCATGATCTGCGGTTGCCTGAAAACAGTCGGCAGCATGGTGGCGTTGGCTGCAACCATCGGCCCCGTGATCGACCAACCCTGCCACCACCAGATAAAGACCAGCCCGGCCGCCATCGAAACCCAATAGGCCGGGAAGAGCCGGAAGAACCGGGTAATGATAAAACGCCGCCCAGCGTTTTCGCGTGGCCCGCGCAGAGTCCCATAAATTACGAACCCGCTGATCGCAAAGAACAACACAACGCCCGTGATCCCCAATTCAAAATACCGGGGCCAGGTCTGGCCGGTGACGCTGCCACTTGGCCGGGCAACAGGAAGAAATCTTTGCCAGACATGCGCGCACGCCACCATCAGAGCGGCAAGAGCCCGCAAGGTGTCAATGTGCGCGAGCCGATCCGCAGCGGGACGTGGAGTCACAGAGCCGTGTTTGTTGCCCGAAAGGCGGGGGTTTGACGAGCCTTTTCCTTCGTCCGAGGAGCAAATGCCAGATGCCTTTGGCCGGGTATTCCTAACGTGGCGCTCCGCCCATTGGGCTATTCATTGAAGAGGGATCTCTGAGGTTCTTGTCCGGCACAGTGGTCATGGCCGGAGACGTATTGGTCGTCGTAGTGGTGGTAGTCATTTTCTCGGGCTCGCTCGCACAGGACCCCAGCGCCAATAGACACGCGCAGACAAAGCAGACGCCGATGGACTTCTTCATGTCCACCGTTCTATCGCAAACAGGCATGCCGCGCAAGCAAGCAGGCCTCGCACAAAGTCCGCAAAGGTCGCCACGTCCGTAGCCTTGGCAGAGGCGGGTCCGTCGTGCGATTTTCCTGCTCAGCCGGCCGATCACGCGATCCGACGCACAGGCTTTGACAAATCAGAGGCCGGCTATCTAATCTGCGGCATGATTACATTTCCAAAATCCTTCCGCTTCTCAACTCTCGTCGCCGCGCTCGCGCTTTGTGCGCTCGCCAGTCCCGCGGTCTGCGCCGCTTCCGATTTGGCGAGCGGATCGGCCAAAGGCTCTCTCACTTTCGACGGCGCCACCGCCGCGCTCACTTTTGCCGCGGCCTTCGTCGATCAAAAAGACGAGCGAAAGCCAGTCATCCTGCTCTTGAGCGACAAGAAACTCCCGACCGAAAAATGGACGAGCGATTTCGACATCATGCGCGATACATCGAAATTCAACGGCATCGTCTTCTTCCTGGATAAAGAGGGCAAAGTTTTCCGCACCGATGTGCACATGAAGGGCCGGCAAACTGGTGTTTCGGGCATCTTCGACTTGAAACTGGACAATCCCACCAGCAAGGAACTCACCGGTTCAGCGACCGCGACAGAGGGCCGGAGCGACAAACTCGATGTCGCGTTTCATGCCACATTGAAATAACTTCGCTCTGCAGGTTTCGCCAACCTCGGTTGGCATGGAAAGTTCTGCGACTGCGGTATGCGCGTCTTGATTGCGGACGACCAGAAAAGCGTCGGGACGTCGCTAGCCGAGCTGGTTCGTCTTTGCCAGCATGAAGTGGTGGAGGTTGTCGGCTCGGGCCTGGAGGCCATCCACGCCTACGGTCGACACCGGCCAGACGTCGTGCTGATGGATTACCAGATGCCGAAACTCAACGGCGCGACGGCTTGCCGCAACATCCTGGCCAAGCATCCCACCGCCCGTGTCATCCTCGTTTGCGGCCGCCCGCCAGACGATCTCGCCTCTGGTGCGCTGGCCGTCCTGACAAAACCGGTGCGCCTGGAGCAACTCTATGCCGCCCTTTACGACGCTGCCTCACCGTCCGCCTTGGGCGAGAAAAATTCGACTCCCTAGGAATTTCCAGCGCTTCAATCGGCTGCGCTTGGCGATACCTCCTGACGGCGCATCGTAAACGGCTTACGATGCATCAATGCCCGCTGCGTGGGAGTCGAACGCTCGAAGTATGGTTTGGGCGAGAGAGCTCAAGCGCGAATACCTCCGCCGGCGCCAACTGGTCCGTCGCGTCGGGGTCCACTTCGCCCTGAAACAATGCCACGATCTTTTGGATAACGACGTTGCAGGAATCCATTTCTACACCCTCAACCGCTCCGACGCGACGCGCACAATCTTCGACAGCCTCGGCATTCCCCGTCAACGCAACACCCAGGTCCCGATTGCTTAGTGCGGTGGATCGGCCGCTCCGTCGGGCGATGTTAACTGAGTCGGCTCCGCCGACATTATTCCTGACATCGAGCTCGCCACGGGCCGAGTCCGTCCGGTCGGCGGAGCAAGGGACTGCTCGATCAGGAGGCGCAAACCCGAAATCTCGAAATTGGATATCCATCATAAGCCGGTTACGATAAGCCAATGCCTCCCGAACGAGTTACTCTGCCTCGCAAAGTCCGCGAGTACTTCGCCGAGATCGGCAAACGCGGTGGGCAAGCCGGACGGCGTGAACTGACACGACAGCAAGCCAAACTCTTGGTGGCGATCCGCGAGGCAAAACGCGCCGCGCTGAGAGAGGGCAACCCGCCTCCAAAGATCGATCGCAAAAAGCTGGCGGTACTCCGGAAGCCTGAAGCAAAAAGGCGTTAGCCATCTCGCGCAGCATCCGGTTCCGTTCACTACACGCATTTGTGATCCATCGTAAGCCGCTTACGATGCATCCGATCGAGCCGCGACTTTTTGGAATCCCCAAAGTTGCCGCTGTAGGGCGGGGTCGCTGACCCCGCCACGTCCATTCAAGCACCTGCACCACTCGGCTCCTTCAAGTGCACGTCTAAGTTCCATCCATCGTAAGCCGC
>DASVJK010000148.1:0-7142 GCA_036385955.1 Chthoniobacterales bacterium
CTCGCGAGTCAGCAACGGCACCTGACCCATTTGCTTGAGATACATCCGCACCGGGTCATCGAGAATATCGAGCTTCGCTTCCGGCTTCTCTTCTTCCTCTTCCTCGGTGTCTTTCTTGCCGTCCTTGTAACGGTCCACCTCAGAAGCCTCAATGATGTCGATCTCCATCCGCCGGAGCCGCGTCAAAATCGCGTCGAGCTCATCCGCGTCGGTCACCTCGACGGGGAGCGATTCGTTCAGGTCATCGAACGTGAGGTAGCCCTGTTCTTTCGCCAGCTTGATCAGCTCACGGATGCGGGTTTGAACATCGGCCGGTGGCGCGGATGGCATTATCAATCCAGACTCCGGCGCGTTTGCCCCATTCAGCCCTTTGCGTGAACGCGCCAAAATGGGCGCGCTCTTTTTCTGCGGCCGAGAACCGTTCTTCTTCAGCGGGCGAGAGCTCTTGGGAGATGATAATTTCACGCGGGCCTTTGGCGCTTTCGCACGAATCTTTTTTGGCTTCAAGATCTTAGACGTTCGAAAACGCCTGGCTTTCGCTGGTTTTTTCAGCGCTGGCCGGCCCCGTCCGCGTTTTTTCGAATGCTTTGCCAAAACTTTGTGCTTGTGAGGAATTGCTGCGTTTCCAGCCGGCTCGCGCTCGATTTTACTGCCCCCTCAGCGACAGTCAGGTGTCGAGCACGCGGGCAGACGAAAACTCGGGAAGCTCGCGGAGCTGCTCTTGCAGGTCAAGAATTTGTTTCTGCAAATTGACCACCTCGCCCGTGGTCAGCCGGGGCAGTTTCATACGGCCTTCCGCGATCTGAAGCTGCCGTTGCAACGCGGACTGCCGCAGCTTATTCCACGAACCCTGGGTCACTCGCATTGCCCTAGGCAAACGTTCTTGCATTTCACCTCCGCGATCCTTGAATTCCTCTCGCAACCACCAAGATACCAGCACCTCCTCCTCCGGCGCTAGAGTCGCCATGAACGCATTGATCGACGCAGAATCACTGGGGCGCAGATCGCTTTCGAGGATGCGGACAAGGATTTCCGAGTCGGGTGTCAGTTCGAGAACATCGCGCCAGTTCTGCGCAAGGAGGAAATCGCGCGCTTCATCGTCCCGCAAGGCAAGCAGGCAAAGCATGGCCACCGCCTGCGATGGCGCTGGCTTAGGTCGATTCGGAGTCGACTCGGTCGCAGGCTGCCGCTCGCGGGCCGATTTCGCCAATAGAGCATCGAATTCGGAGACAGGAACTCCGATGCGGGAGCTTACTTTGTTCGCGACTTGACCTCGCATCAAAGGATCCCGCACTCGCGCGACGGTTTCCGCCAGTCTTCGGGCCAATTGCATTTTCGCGCCCAAGGAATCCAGATCCGTCGCCGCGGCCTCGTGTTCAATCCAGGAATCAAAAAAATCACGGGCCCCTGCGACGCGCTTTGCAAATTCATCTTTGCCTTGGTGGCGAATCATCGAATCGGGATCCTCACCGGCGGGCATTTCCGCGACCCGAACGACGAGGTTGTTTTGCAAGAGCGCATCAAGCGAACGCTCCGCTGCCTTTTGGCCCGCGGTGTCGGCGTCGAAACAGAGAATGACTTCACTCACGAACCGTTTCAAAATCCGCGCCTGATTTTCGGTGAACGCTGTTCCTTGCGGCGCGACAACATTGGTGAAGCCGGCTTCGAAAACCGTGATGAGATCGAGCTGTCCTTCGCACACGATCGCGCAGTTCGCTTCGATCAAGCCGCGTTTCGTTTTATGCAGACCAAAGAGGACGCGCCCTTTCCGGAAGAGCGGCGTCTCGGGCGAGTTTAAATACTTGGCGCCCTCCGCCTCCTTTTCAAGCACGCGACCGCTGAATGCGATCACTTCGCCAACATCGTTGTGAATCGGGAACATGATGCGCCCGCGAAACCGATCGTAGGCTCCTCCATCCGGCCGGTTTTCATCGCGCGGCTTGATCAAACCGCTTTGCAGAATCTGCGGGCGCCGGTAACCGCGATCGATTGCCCACGTTAGAAACGCATCCCAGCTGTCGGGCGCAAAGCCGATTTGCCAGTCATTCGCGATACGGCCATCGATCCCGCGCTTCTTGAGATACTCGCGAGCTGACTTGCCGACCGCGCCTTTCACGAGATTCTCGTGAAACCATTCCGTGGCTTCGGCGTGGAGCTGGAGCAACGCGCGACGAGTCTCGTGCTGACGATCATCGTCGCCGCTCGCACCACGTTCTTCGATCACGGGAATTCCCGCGCGCGCGGCCAGTTTCCGCACGGCCGATGGAAAATCGAGATGCTCGTAATCCATCACAAAACGGAAAACACTTCCCCCGACCCCGCAGCCGAAGCAGTGAAACGTCTGACGTTGCGGGCTGACCGTGAAGGACGGGGTTTTTTCCTGATGAAAGGGGCAGAGCGCTTTGAAGGTAGTGCCCGCACGCTTGAGCGGAAAATACGACCCGATCACTTCGACGATGTCATTCGCCGCCGCGATCTGTTCGATATTGTGTGAGGGGATGGTTCCCATGCGCGTTTACTTTTCGCTCGTTTGGCGGGCGGAGCGATGTCAAATTAAGCCAGAGAAGACACGCTTCCACTAGTTGTCATCGCACGAGCACCCAGGCCTCTTCATGAGAATCTTCCTACGCTACATTTTTGTGGTCATCAGCCTGGCCGCAATTCCAAGGCCCGCGGAAGCGCGCGAGGTGATTCACAAGGGCGATACGGTGGTCGTTCCGCTGGGTGGGGAAATTTCGCCTCCCCTGCTTTTGTTTCTCCGGCGCGCCGTGAAGGCCGCGGAGAGCGCGGGAGCAGGAGCGATCGTTTTTGAAATGGACACATACGGCGGACGACTCGACACGGCCGCGGAAATCACCAGCGTACTGAATCACGCGACCATTCCGACCTACATGTTCATCAACTCGAATGCCGGTTCCGCGGGCTCGCTCATCGCGCTCGCCACGCAGCACATTTACATGTCCCCCGTGAGTGCAATCGGCGCGGCTGCGCCTGTTCTCTCGACCGGCGAAGATCTTCCGGCGACAGAACGCGACAAGACAATTTCGTATTGGTCCGCGCTCATTCGCAGTTCCGCCATGCGCAACGGTCATAATCCCGACCTCGGCGAAGCCTTCATGACTAAGGAGAAGGAAGTGAAAATCGGCGACCGCGTGGTGCATCCGAAAGGCTCACTCCTGACGCTGACCGCACAGGAGGCGACCGAGAAGATCAACGGCAAACCGTTACTTGCCGACGGCATAGCCGAGTCGGTGGAGGATCTGGCGCGAAAGGCCGGGCTGAAAGGTCAGCTGGTCTCGCTTGACCCCAGCGGCTTTGAACGACTCGCGTTTTGGATCACGAAGCTTGCGCCCTTGCTTCTTCTTCTCGGAATCATTTGCGCCTATCTCGAGTTTAAGATTCCGGGCGCGAGTCTGCCTGGGATTATTGCCGCTTTTTGTTTCGCGCTTTTTTTCCTTGGGCACTATCTGGCCGGCTTGGCGGGCTGGGAAGTCGTCGCCCTTTTCGTGCTCGGCGTCGCCCTCGTCCTCATCGAGATCATGTTTTTTGCGCACTCGACAATTGTCTTTGGCGTTGTCGGTGTATTCCTCATGCTCGCCTCGCTGCTCTGGGCGATGGTCGATCGCTATCCCGGCGAAACATTTTTCCCGACAGGCCAGATGATCGCAATTCCGATGCGCAATCTCTTCCTCTCGATCCTTGCTGCTACGATCGCGATCATCGTTCTCGCGCGCTATCTCCCGCGCACTAGCATTTACCGCCGGTTCGCGCTCATGACGACCAATCCGCCCGGCCCATCGCTCGCCGGTGCGCCACGGGAATTCGCCACGGCGCTCGCGCTGGCGCCTGGAATGGAAGGCGCCGCTCTCACGACTCTCCGGCCCAGCGGCAAGGCCCGTTTCGCCGATCATGTCGTCGACGTTGTGACCGAAGGCGAATTTATCGCCGCCGAGACGCCTGTCACCGTGATTCAAACGGACGGGATGCGGGTGGTAGTGAAGCGGCTTGGTTGAAACTACGAAGATGTCGACGCCTTCGCGGGACTCGATGACGATCTCGGTCGCAGAGGCCCTCGGGCTCCTCCCTGAAGAACAAAAGGAGAGATCGGTTTTGCTTTGGGAACACGCCAGCTTGCAGGTGGAGCTTTATGCGCCGCGCGGTGCCGATCTGCAGAGGCCGCACGCGCGCGCTGAGATTTACGTCGTGATCCGAGGTCGCGGCGACTTCCTGAGCCGGGACGAACGCCGCCCCATCGGTCCCGGCGATTTCATTTTTGTTGAAGCGGAGGTGCCACATCGGTTCGAGAACTTTAGTGACGATCTCGTCCTCTGGGTTTTCTTTTACGGTCCGGAAGGAGGCGAAGCGCTCCGAAACTGATTCGGCGCCCAAGCTTGCCAATGTTTGGAATCCACGACTTTGGACTTTTTCTTTGCGCCGGCGTTTTACTAAATCTCACGCCCGGTCCGGATACGGTCTATATCCTGGGCCGGAGTATCGCCCATGGACGTCGTGCTGGCGTCGCCTCAGCGTTCGGCATTTGCGCCGGCAGCATTTTCCACACTTGCGCGGCGGCATTCGGGCTCTCCGCGTTTCTCGCTACCTCGGCTTGGGCTTTCTCGGCCGTAAAACTGGCCGGCGCGGCTTATCTCATCTTCCTCGGTCTTCGCGCGCTACTGCGACGCGAGCATGACTTGCACGTGCCCGCAAAGTTCGAACAGAACGATCCAGTCGCCGCTTTTCGGCAAGGCATTTTGACCAACGTCTTGAATCCCAAGGTGGCCCTTTTCTTTCTCGCATTTCTTCCGCAGTTCATCGATTCGGCGACGCCGTCGAAGATGGCAGCCTTCCTTATGCTGGGACTTACCTTTGTCATGACCGGAACAATTTGGTGCCTGGTGCTGGCGTGGTTCGCGGCGGCGTTCAGCGCGCGACTTCGCGGAAACGCGGCGGTTGCAGCGATGCTCAACCGCGCCGTCGGATCGCTCTTTATCTTTCTCGGCCTGCGGCTGGCGGTCGCCGCCAGACGGTGAGATAGACGAAGGTGGATCGCGCGCTCCGCCGCGCGATGTTTATAGTCGCGCCGAACGCTTTTCGGGGCCATTTCGTCATCGAGCATGGAGCGCTCGATCCACCTATGACGCGCTAGCCGCCTGCGACCACGCTGACGAATTCGATTCGATCGCCTTCTGCGAGAAGACGCGCCACCCATTCCCGCTGATGAAGTGCGGTGGCATTGTGCTCGATTAGCACTGTGTTCGGTTGAAGACCGTAGTGCGCTGCGAGCTCGGCGACATTCGTTACGCCATTCATCTCGGCGGGCTCGCCATTGATCCACACTCTCATGAGGCGAGAAGCGCGGGATCCCAGTCTTTCCAAACCGGTTCGAATCCCCGACGGCGGAGAACGGCGGCGACTTCCGCGGGGGATCGCTCGTCACTGATCTCGAATTGACCCGTGGCCAGAACGTCCTCTCCATTTTGGAATTCCGGGGCGACGATGCGCCCGCGCACGGTGCGATGCAGATCGCCCGCGCCCTGACCGGTGTACCCACCGGGCTCCGTGTGGCTGCCGGCGCTCATCATGGTGACGCCCAACGAGGCCAGGACGTCACGCAAAGCGGCCCGCTCCCGCGTGCTGAGGACAATTCCCACTTGGGGAAAAGTGATCCGGAACGCGCAGATCAATTGGGCGAGCTCGCGATCCGTCATCGAAAAGGCGGGCTGGAATTCACCGGCGGCTGGACGCAATCTCGGCAGGCTCACGGTGATTTGCGCCTGCCAACAGCGCTTCAGTAAATATTCCAAATGCGCGGCGAGCCCGACCGCTTCTTGCTCCCATGGGGCCAGACCGAAAAGGGCGCCAATTCCTACGCGCCGAAATCCGGCATCGTAGCCGCGCTGCGCGCAATCGAGCCGCCAGCTAAAATCACGTTTCGGCCCGGAGGTGTGCATCTCGGCATAAATTTCCCGGTTATACGTTTCCTGATAAACGACCAAACCCTCGGCGCCTGCCTCGACAATCGGAGCATAATCAGCCGCCTCCATCGGGCCAACCTCGATTGAGATCGATGAAAAATCCGGCGCGAGAGCGCGCACGCAATCGGCCAGATAGGTTTGGCTGACAAACTTCGGGTGTTCCCCAGCGACCAGCAGAACCTGCCGAAATCCCTCGCTCGCCAGATACCGGCCTTCCGCGATCACTTGATCGAGGCTGAGCGTGACGCGCAGAATCGGATTGTCACGCGAGAAGCCGCAGTAGCGGCAATTATTGATGCACTCGTTGGAAAGATAAAGCGGGGCGAAAAGGCGCATGGTGCGCCCGAAATTTTGCAGCGTGAGAGCGCGTGACTCCTGTGCCAAAGCTTCAAATTCCGCATCGGCTTTGGGCGAGATCAAATCCTCGAAGCGGTGAAGAAGCCGGGATTTCTGCAGCGGCAAATTGTCCAGGAGCGGGGCAAATGACATGCGGGGCAATTTCGTCCGCATGCCCAGTTTCGCAATCCTGCTCGAGCAGGTCACCTCGTTCGTGACCCAAAAAAAACGCCGGGAGCACATGGAGTGTCCCCGGCGCTTTGTTGAATTATGCGGCGTTGTTTAGAACGCGAAGTTGATACCGGTGCGGGCCATGCCGAAATCACTGTTGTCACGGGTCACAAAGTTCCAGCTGAAATCGTTCGTCCAGCCGATGTGCCGCGTAAAGCGGACTTCGAAACCGGCACCAATCTGGCCGATTCCTTCCGTCGACGTACCATGGTGTTCGGTGTGAAAAAGCCCCGGCGCTATGTTGCCGCCCATTCCGTCGGACACAATCTCGTCTCGCTCACCGCCGCCGAAAATCACACCGCCACCGCCCCAGATATAGGGCGCAAAACGGGAGCAATGCGCCGGAAATCGCAGGGTGAATGTTCCCAGGAAAGCGCCGACGAGCCGGGAATCGCTGCCCCTCTCATTGATGATGACTCGGTTATTTGCCAAATCGAATGTCTCCCGGTTGGCGTTAACCGCAAAACCCTGGAGGCCAATGCCGAAATATCTATGGAAGAAATACTTGATGTCGACACCGCCGCCCCAGGCATGATCGGCGCCGAGGTATTCATCATCGCGCCACTCGTTTCCCGTGAAAACGTAGGTTCCCCACAGGTT
>DASVJK010000149.1:0-10824 GCA_036385955.1 Chthoniobacterales bacterium
TGCCGGTGAAGTCAAGTATACCTTTCGCAAATCATTCAGCCTGGCCGTGAACGGCATCGTCTCGTTTTCGCGAGTGCCACTTCGCCTCGCTACGTACCTCGGACTCCTCGTGGCCGGCTTCGCGCTAGTTATGATATTGCTTGTCCTTTACTGGCGGATTTTTCATCCGGCCGCGCCGCTCATCGGTTATACGATTATAACGTCTGCCATCTTTTTTCTCGGTGCGGTCCAACTGCTCTGTCTGGGAATCCTGGGCGAATACCTCGGTCGCGTTTACGAGGAGGTTAAAGGCCGGCCGATTTTCACGCTCAAGGAGGTTGCAGGCTTTACCGGCGCCCCTGCCTTGAACGTCAATCAACCAAGGTGGCCCGACCTTCCGGGAGAGGCCAGAGCGGGTCCGACCCTCGAGAAATAACAACCGAAGAGCAGAACTCGGACTGCAAAGGCCGAGGGCCCGGAGCACTGAACGCCAGCTGCTTTTTACTTCAAGTCGATCTGACTGACACGGCTGGAGTAAGTGTTCAGCACGTAGAGCTTGCCTTTTACCAGGGCAAGGGATGAGCAGCCTGCGAGCTTGTCCGGCAGCGTGGGCGTGAGAGATGCCATTTTCCTCCCCGTAAGGTCGAAAACGATCACTTCATCCGAAGCAACGCTTGAGGCATACAAACGTCCCGCCTGCGAATCAATCACCAGGTCCTGGAAGTACCATCCAGTGACGCCGCCCCATGCCTCCACCGGCCAATTCGCGATAAACTTTCCATTCGTGTCGAACACCACGATCCGCTTATTGCGCGGATCAGCCACGTAGACTCTGTCATTTTTTCCGTCTACGGCAACGGAGGTGGCATCCCCCAATTGCCCGTTTTCGTTTCCTGGCCCTCCCCAAACGGCCAGCACCTTGCCGTTAGGATCGAATTTCACGATTCGCGAGTGGCCCTGATCGAGGACATAGACTGAGTTATCCGAGCCGACAGAGAGATCGCGCGGCCCATAAAGGCCCAGCTCGGGGCCTTTCCACTCGGCCAGGAAAGTTCCATCGGGCTTTAACTTTTGCACGCGGTGATTCGAGACGTCAGCCACATAGATATTGCCGCTGGAATCGACAGCAATTCCACATGGTTGTTGGAACTCACCCGGGCCCTGGCCCGGTTTTCCAATGACGGAAAGGAACATTCCGGCTGGTGAGAATTTTTGAAGACGTCCATTGTTGGTATCGGCCACCAGGATGTTTCCGGCGTTATCAACCGCAAGGCCGCGCGGGAAGTCGAACTGCCCGTTATCCTTTCCTGTGCCGCCGTCAAAGAGGCTAATCCCCGGAGGCGGCGAGCTGCCCACCACAGCAGCGGTAGCAGTAGGAACGAAATCCGCATTCTCCGGAACTTTGTAAATAACCAATTGCCAATACTCCGGCCCATCAAAGGCCTTCTTGAAGTTAGGCGCATAGACTTGCTGCTCATTGGAGTTCTTGAAGGCGCCGCGGATGCCGGCGTCAAACGCCACGTAATCTATGCCGTTGGCTTTCAACAAAGTGAAAACCTGGTGCGCATTTTTGCTTTCGAACATCAGCCTGTAAGCTGCTTCGCGCTTGGGTAGGTCATACCCAGCGGACCAGGTGAAGTAGGTATAGCCAAAGAAGATTCGGCGACCGGCCAGCAGGAGCGGATGGTTGACAAACTTGTCGGTCAAAAAAACAGCATCTGGTTTCGTTTCGGTCCGGACCCAGTTTATGAGGCGGTCATTAGCATAGCCGGTCGCAATAAAGGTGCCATTGTGAATGGGGAAAAAATCGATGATTCCTCCTATGACGATAGGGCTCGCCAGGAGGACGGCAACCAACCGGGACGGTATTGCCCAACCCTTTATCCTTAGGTGCCAGAGCCGCCAGAGACCATAGGCGACAAACAGATTGGCCAGCACCAACCAGATGTTCAAAAACTTATGGTTCGCCAATACCTCTTCACTGAACTGAAAGCAGAAGGTGAGCAGGAACAGACAGAAGAGGGCAATGAACAAGCGGAGGTGTAGCCACGAACCGAAAAGCAGGCCAACCAGGATTAGCACCCATTTCAAACCGAAGGTCCATCCGAGGTACTTCAGAATATGCGACATGGGCACGCTCCCGAGCGTATAGCCCCAGTGAATCAGGGACGCCCCGGCTCGCGCATTGCCGGAGCGCAAAGAAAGAACCTGTGGAAGAGCCACCACGGCTGCCGTAACGGCCAGTCCCACCATGTAGCGGCGATAGGGAAAGAGGACAAAAAGGAAGAGGAGCACGGCAGCAGCAGCCGTGAACACCGGAGAATTCCAGTAGGGCAGAGCGCCCAACAGAAAGCCGGAGAAGATAAAGCCCCGTCCGTAAACAAGATTGTCATGAACGAGATCCGCGATTATGCCTCGAGACGCTGTCGGAACGGGCTCGGGAACAGGCGCCGGCAGCAATTGCGCTTCGCTCACTGATGCGGTGTCCGGCTCCCGAGACGATTGTTTGACAAACTCCAGGGCCTCGGACTCCTGTGACTCGCTCGCTGAGGCAGGGTCCGGTGCCAGACCCATATATTCGTCGTAGGCCCGGGTGGCGAACGTCCGTGCTTCGCCCGCCGACGCATCGCTCGCGGCTTGAGACGATTCTTCGAGAGACTCAAATGTGCCGGAAGGTTCTGCTTCGCTAACTGAACTGGTCTCCGGCGCCGGATGCGATTGTTCACCATACGCCAGGGTATCGGAGGTCCGTGCTTCGCCCTCTGACGAATAGTTCGCCGCCTGAGACGATTCCTCGAGAGGCTCAAGTGTGCCGGAAGGTTGTGCTTCGCTAGCTGAAATAGTCTCCGGCTCCGGAGACGAATGTTCGCCCGACGGAAGTTCCTCGAACGTTTTTGCTTCGCCAACGAACGCGACCTCCGCAGGCAGAGACGCACGTCTCCACCGCCAAGAGCCCCAGCGCCTCCACCAACTCCGGCCCCCGGCGCTTTCGACACCCAGTTTGGACCTGGCACGGTCAATCTTCCGTTGCCTCGCCCTTTCCAGATACCGATCGAAAAGAAAGAACAAGACAATCAGAAAGATGCCAATGGAGCTAGCCAGGTGTCGTTGGTTTATGAATACAACCTGGGTCCATATTCCCCAATCCTCGCCGCGATACGGATAGCCTGAGGAAAGATAGCCCGGCAGGTGGTAGATGGCCAGAAGTGCGCCTTTGAAGGATGTTTGCGCGCGCAGAAACGGGACGAGGTTAAGCGTGCCGTGAAAAAAGAAGAAGGCGGAGGCGATGCCCCCGACAGCTCGCGATTTGAAAAGTAGTTCGCCCAGCGCCATGACCACCGAAAGCATGCAGACCAGCGTAAGAGCGCTTAATATGTTCAGGCTCCAGGCCAGATTCAGACCGAGAAATTCAAGATTCCCCGCCTGGAAATAGAAAAGGAAATGGTAGCGGATTGGCTCTCCCGCAAAATGCGGATACTCGGCCGGAAAGTTATGACCGAAAACGAAACTTTGGACGATGGCCGTGTTCGGCCCGTAGTCGCTCCATTGTGTAACGCCGATCAGGAGGTTTCCGGCTTTGAAGTCGAGCGTGGCGAACATTATCCAGCAGGCGAGCGCGCAATAGAGCCCCAAAGCGATCCAGTCCCACGTCTCCGATCCCGAACTCCGCGGTTGAATGAGCAAGGGGTGTCGCTTCGGCCGGCAATTGAGCAGGAAAATCGATGCGGCCGTAACAAACAGGATATCTCCCCAGAGCAGAGGATTACTTGCGCCCGCAAAACATCGCGCGGCCAGATAGGTAAAACCGGTGCTGAGCAAGAGCCCGACCAGCGCCCCTGTCGCCCAGCGATGGGCGGTTGAGACGAAGCGATAAAAGAGCCCGCAGAGACGCTCACCAACACAGATGGCCAGGCCCAGGTAAATGAGCGCTAACATCCACGGACCTCCCTAAATTCGATCATCGGCTCACCGAGTAACGATTTCATTTTCTGGACCGAGCCCATTCGCGTGCGGCTGGAGTTACAATCCCGTAAGCGGACCATGGCGAGATGAACAAGAAAGGGCCGGTTCGGATGGGACGCAAAACTCTTGGTGATTGAACTAACCAGCCTCACCAGCGTCGCCCATAAAGCTGCGCTGAGGCGATGGCTGTAGCTGGCTTATCCATTGAATGAGCCACGATAATATGGCGCGCTCCCATGCGACGCAAGGGTTTCGTGCTCCCGGGAAAACCTGTCTGCCTTCTGTAGGGCGGGGTCGCTGATCCCGCCTGGGGAGGAACCGAAACGAAGAAAGGCGGGGTCAGCGACCCCGCCCTACAGTAATTGGAGGTTGCCAGGCCGTCCTCACTTTTTCCTGAAGATTTCGACAGCATTCCAGGATTCGTCTGGCGGCTGCTCTTCATATTCGAGCGCGCGCTCGAGATACATCGTTGCGAGCGCATCTTCCGGATAAGACTCGAGAAAGCGGGAAAACAGGACCCTCGCCTGCGTGAAGTCGCGCTCGCGGAATCTTCGAAAGCCGGCTTCGTAGATCTCGAGCCGCTGGAGAAGCTCCTGGTCCCTGGGATCGTTCTTCGCCCCGATCAACGTGAAGATTTCGACCGGCCTGGTTTTCCCCTTCACCTGGACGAGCGCGACGCTCCGGAGATGAAATTCGTCGCGGATCAACTCGCTCGCGCTGGCACCGGCCAAAATGTCAACGGGATACGTCCGCGTCAGCGCCTCGAGTCGCGACGCCAGATTCACCGCATCGCCGATCACGGTCGGGTCGGCTTTTTCCTGCGAACCAATGTTTCCCCCGAGAACATCGCCCTGACTGATTCCAATGCCGATCGCGAAAGGTGCGATCCCTTCTGCCTGCCATTTTTGGTTCAGCGCCTGAAGCTCGCGCCGCATCGCGAGGGCGGCTCGGGCACAACATCTCGCGTCTTCGGCGATGCCACGGCTACTGACGTTCCCCCACACTGCCATGACAGCGTCGCCGATAAATTTATCAAGCGTGCCGGCATTTTCGAAGACGGCCGCCGTCATGCGGCTCAAGTATTCGTTGAGCTGTTTGACGAGCGCCTCGGGATCGGCGCTTTCGGTTAACGTGGTGAAGCCAACGATATCGGCAAACAGGATCGTCGCCGGGATGCGCACGCCGCGCAGGCTGCTGTAGAAGCTGTCGGGATTTTCGAGAATTTCTTTTACGAGATTTTTCGAGACGTAGCGCTCAAGGGTGCGGCGGGTGCGCAACTTCTCCATGCTCTCCAGCACGTATTCGAAGCCTAATGAGAGAAAGCCGCCGCTGAGAAATGCGGTCAACACCGGCACGACCACGACAAGCAATCCAACGCGATCGTAAGCGACGCGCGCAAAGACAAGGTGCGCCCCGGCAATGGCCAGCAGCGCAATCAAACAAACGAGCGGTCGCCTGACGAATGCAATCAGCGCCCACGCCAAGACTCCCGCCGCACAAACCAGAATGAGATCGGTCGCTTCCGAAGTGTTGCGAAGAAAATCATGACCGATCGCCTCCGCAATCGCTTGCAAGTGCAACGACGGGCCGGGTGTGTCCGAGTCCATCGGCGTGGCGACAAAATCGTGCAGGATCTGGGCCGAGGCACCGACGATGATGATTTTGTCCTTAAAGAAAGCCCCATCCGCATAGTTCGCGTGCCAGAGCTTGGGATCGAAAACTTCGTAAAGCGGGCGAGGATCGTAGACGTGACTCTCGCTGAGACGTAACTGATGGGGCCGCTGGTCACGTGGAACATCAGCCGCGTGTCCGAGTTTCGCGAGCGCGCGCGCCGAAAAAGATTCGAAAACTTCCTCTCCCGGAAAAGGCTCTTGCCCGGCAAGCTGGCGGTCCGACCTGCTGAAGTAGATCGCGCGAACTTTTCCGTCCACTGAATCCGACCAAAAATTTACAAACCCGACGCGATCATCCGCGAGTGGCGGGGGCGGGATGACCACCGCGTTCGGGCAGGTAATTTGGTTGGCGTTCGCTGCATCGATGTTTGCGCCGACCACAACGCGCTCACGGTACCGATCGAGCGCCTGGTGCAGCGCAGGGTCACCGTCGTTGGGCGGATTGAAAAGCAAATCGAACATGACCAGCCGTGCGCCGGCACCGAAAAGCCGATCGAGAAGGAGCGCGTAAACTTCGCGCGACCATGGAAATGGCCGCTCCGTCATCAACTGGAAGGCGCGGTTTGTCGCGAGCTCTTCAGGCAAAAACGGTGGCAACTCCAGCGTGCTCTGGTCGATGCCGAGGAAGACAAAATCCGGACGCGTTGCCGTCTTCCGGCCTTCGCGCTGGAGAAAATCCTCAAAGTTCTGCTCCTGCCGCCAGACCGCCGAGACGAATGGAAAGCTCGGGAAAAAATGCACGGCAATAATCACGCCGGCGCAGGACGCGCAGATGGCCGCCACCACCAACCGCCGATTTCGACCGAGCCAATGCATGCCGGTGATTTTAGGAGCCACCACACCCGCGGCCAATGCAATTTTGCCGGGTCGAACCGGATGGGCTCGTCTCTCCTCTGTCATCCCGAGCTGCTCCCGGAGAACAATTTGTTATTTAAAGTGAACCGGGGTTGCATCAGTCCCGGAGCCAGCTACTTTTCCGGCCCGCGAACGCCCGATGGCGCCGCGACGATCTGCTCACCTGGCCCGGCGCCGCCGGACCGTATCAGCGAATGAGGTCGCGCAGATCAATAATAAGAGAACAATTCGCTGAAAGAGGAGTCCGGCAGCCGCCGGATAAAACAAAATGCCAAGAGCCACTAACGCCCCGGCCAGCCGGGAGCGACGCAAGCGCGTTCTAGATCAAGCCAAGGGTTACCGCGGCCGCCGTTCGAAACTTTTTCGCTACGCGAAGGACGCGACCATGAAGGGTAAATATTGGGCCTATCGTGATCGCAAGACGCGCAAACGGACGTTCCGTTATCTTTGGATCCAGCGCCTGAACGCTGCCGTCCGCGCGCAAGGTCTCACCTACAGCCGTTTCGCCGAGGGTTTGAAAGCGGCGAACATCGGGCTCGACCGCAAGATTCTTTCCGATCTCGCGATCACCGACGAGGCCGCGTTCAAAGGAATTGTCGGGCAGGTAAAGACCGCGCTCGAGAATAAAGCGAAAGCGAAGAAAGCGGCGTAGCCTATAGCGGAATTCAACGTTGGACGTTGGACGTTGGACGTTGGACGTTCGTTTTCATGTCTCACGAGCTGGAACAATTGCGCGAAACTGCCCTGCGCGAAATCGCCGTAGCGACCGACGAGCAAACGCTCGAAGCCCTGCGTGTCCGCTACCTCGGCCGCGCCGGCAGCATTTCTGCCTGGGCCGATCGGATGAAGTCGCTCGGCAAAGAAGAGCGTCCGATCGTCGGCAAACTTCTGAATGAAGCGCGCAACGCCGTCACCACGGCGATCCAGCAAAGCGCCGAGCGTCTTCGGACAACGAAAGAAGCGAGCGAGCTGGCGAACATCGACATCTCACTCCCCGGCACCGCAGCCGAGTTCGGCACGCTCCATCCCCTCACCCAAATGCTCGACCGCGGGATTGGAATTTTTCGGCGAATGGGGTTTGCTCTCGCCGAAGGACCGGATGTCGAAACGGAATGGCATTGCTTCGACGCCCTCAACACCGCGCCCGATCATCCGGCGCGAAACGAGCAAGACACGTTTTATCTGCCCGACGGTCGCGTGCTCCGCACGCACACTTCGACCGTGCAGATCCGCACGATGCAAAGCGCTCCGCCCCCGATCCGCGTCATCGCTCCCGGCGCCGCGTATCGCCGCGATGAAGTGGATGCCACGCACAGCGCCCAATTTTACCAAATCGAAGGCCTTTACGTCGATGAAGACGTCAGCGTCGCGGACCTGAAAGGGACGCTGGAATTTTTTCTGCGCGAGCTTTTCGGCTCCGACTCGCAGGTCCGTTTCCGCCCGCATTATTTCCCTTTCACCGAGCCGAGCTTTGAGATCGACGTGAAATCGAAAGCGCTCAAAGGCGGCGAGAAATGGCTGGAAGTTTGCGGCTGCGGCATGGTGCATCCCGCCGTTTTCGAAGAAGTGAACAAAGCGCGAAAAGACGATGCCTACGATCCGGAAAAATGGAGCGGGTTCGCCTTTGGCTTGGGGATGGATCGGCTGGCCATGATCTTGTTCGGCATTCCCGATCTTCGATTGTTCGCGGGGAACGACCTCCGGTTCTTGAGGCAGTTCGCATGAAGAGGACTCCACGCACAGAGGACGTGTCATCCCGAGGCGCGCAGACGCCGGGGGATCTCCCAACAACATCTGGCGACAGTGCAAATGGGAGACGTTTCACCACTCCACTGCGCCGCACCGCTGCCGGCGAGGAAATCGATCAGTCAGTGCGAGGTCCCTCGCCGTCTGCGCGGCTCGGGATGACAAGCATAACCGCATGAAATTTTCCGTTAACTGGCTGCGCGAATTCGTTGAGCTGCCCTCGACCGTTGAAGAGCTGGCCGAACTCCTCACGCTCGCCGGAATCGAAATCGAAAGGATCGAAAAGCGTGGCGCGACCTTCGACAAAGTGGGCGTCGCGCAAATCACCGCATCATCGCAACATCCCAACGCGGATCGCCTGAGTGTTTGCCAGGTGGATGACGGCAGCGGGCAAACGCGCCAGATCGTTTGCGGCGCGAAGAATTACAAGGTGGGCGATAAAGTTCCGCTTGCGCTGCCGGGCGCGGTCCTCGCGAACGACTTGAAAATCAAGTCGAACAAACTTCGCGGGGTCGAATCGGAAGGGATGCTCTGCAGCGGGAAGGAACTCGCGCTTTCCGAGGAAAGCGATGGACTGCTGATTCTTTCACCGGACGCAAAAATCGGAGCCCCGATCGGCTCCCTCTTTCCCGACGATACGATTCTGGACGTTGAGATCACCCCGAATCGTGGTGATCTCCTCAGCCATTTTGGTCTGGCACGCGAGATATCTGCTCTTGTGGGGCAACCGCTCCGGTTGCCAAACCAAGCAACGGCAGGCGGAGCGCCTGCCCTACAAAAGAAAGGCGTTAAGATTTCCGCGCCGCGCGATTGTCCGTTTTATTCCGCGCGCCGGATCGAAAACGTCACGGTGGGTCCGAGCCCGGACTGGCTGCGCGCTAAACTGGAAACGGTGGGTCTGCGCTCCATCAACAACATCGTGGATATTACGAATTTCGTGATGTTGGAAATCGGCCAGCCACTCCACGCCTTCGATGCCGATAAATTGACAGGCGGGATCACCGTCCGGCTCGCGAACGAAAACGAAAAGTTTCTCGCGCTCGATGGCAAAACTTACTCGTTAGGCCGGGACAATCTCGCGATCGCCGACGATGCGCGCGCGGTGGGAATCGCCGGCGTCATGGGCGGCGAGGATACCGGCGTGACGGAGACGACGAAAAATGTGCTTCTGGAGAGCGCGTATTTCCGCTCCGGAAGCATCCGGCGAACGGCGAGAAAATTGAACCTGCCGAGCGACTCGAGTTATCGCTTCGAACGCGGAGTTGATCCCGCCATGATTCTGCCCGCGTCGCAACGCGCCACCGAACTGATCCGCGAGCTCGCTGCCGGGAATCCCTCACCTGAAATTGCGACCGCCGGAGAGCTTCCGACACAGCCAAAAGATGTTTCGCTGCGCTACGAACGCTGCGCGTGCCTCATCGGCCTGGCGGTTCCGAAGCAACGCGTCGAGCAAGTCCTCGAAGGGTTCGGTCTAAAGAAAACGCGCATCAGCGAAGACGAAACGTTATGGCGCATTCCGAGTTACCGTTCCGATCTTCAGCGCGAAGCAGATTTGATCGAAGAAGTCGTGCGCGTGTTTGGGATCGAGCGCGTTCCGGGCAGGGACCGGAGCCGATTTACGCCCGAGTCAGAGGCGGATCGCATCTACGACTTCGAGTCCGCCTTGCGGCGACGACTGGTCGGACTTGGATTGTATGAAGCGCGGACGTCGACTCTCATTTCTCGAGCAGAAATCCCGAGCCAAGGCGCCGTCGAGCTTACGAATCCCTTGAGCGACGATCACGTCGCGTTGCGACCGATCCTTTTGCCAGGGTTGCTAAAAGTGTTGGTCCGCAACTTAAACTGGGGCGCACGTTCTATCCGCTTGTTTGAAATAGGTCGTATTTTCTTGCCACCGGATGCAGCAGAACGGTGTGCGCTTGGTATCGTGCTTTCGGGTCCCGCCGACCGCACGACGCACAGGCCAGACTCTTCGAAACGACAACTCGATTTTTTCGATATGAAAGGGGTGATCGAGGCGCTGGCAGTTCCAAGTATTGTGTTCCGGCGTAGGTTTGATTCAGCAAGTGCTGTTTCGTATGACATCATGTTTGGCAACGCGATGATTGGCTTAGCGTGGCTATTCCCCGCCACTCGTGCGACGGAGCTCGGCGCAGTGGCTCCTGTCTTTGTCGCGCAGGTGGATGTTGATTCGATCCGGGAGTTCGCGAAGCACACGCCTCGTTTCAGCGAGGTTGAAAAATATCCCGCGGTCTCCCGCGATATCGCGATGATTGTTCCGGAAAAATTGAGTCACGTGGAAATCATGGCGGCGATCGAAGGGGCGCGGGAACCGTTGCTCACGACGATCGAACTCTTCGATCTTTTCAGCGGAAAGGAAGCGGCCGGTTTGGGAGCGGGCAAAAAGTCGCTGGCATATACGTTGACATATCGGGACAAAACCCGGACACTGACGAACGACGAAATTACCGTGGTCCACGCGAAGATTCGCGAGCGGTTGCAGCGGGAATTGGGAGTGGAACTACGAGAATAGTTCTTTGATAGCGTTGAGAGTTTTTGATTGAGGGTTGGGATGGAAACCAGCGCTTTTCGCTCAACTCTCAACCGA
>DASVJK010000150.1:0-14866 GCA_036385955.1 Chthoniobacterales bacterium
CACGCCGCTTCGGCGATTCCCGCGGGATTGGCCGTGCCTAACGAATCGTCGCACCCGGAGTTCCTCATCGTTGATCTCGGCATTTGCGTCGAAGACGGCCGTTTGGTGCCGCGATTGATCGAATTGCAGGCCTTCCCGAGCCTGTATGCGTTTCAATTCATGCTGCTCGGTTGCATGCGCAAAACGTTTCGAGCTATCCCGGCGAATTGGACCTCGGCCTTTGGCGGGCTGCACGACAATGAGTACATCGAGCTGTTGCGCCGTACGATCATCGGCGGTGCGAACCCGGAGAACGTTATCCTGCTCGAGATCGAACCGGAAAAGCAGAAAACGCGCATCGACTTCGCCTGCACAGAAGCGCTCCTCGGCATTCGTTCCGTCTGCCTTACGAAGCTGAGGAAAAAGGGGCGGCAATTGTCTTACGAGCACGACGGCCGGGAGGTGCGGATCGAGCGGATTTACAACCGTGTCATCTTCGATGAGCTCGAGCGGCGTCCGGATCTTACGGTGGCATTCAGTTTTCAGGATGAGCTCGAAGTCACGTGGATCGCGCACCCGAACTGGTATTACCGCATCAGCAAACATTCATTGCCGTTCCTGAAGACCGGGCACACCTCACCCGCCTATTTTGCCGATGAATTTCCGCCTAACGAGTCCATCGATGACTACGTGCTGAAGCCGCTCTATTCCTTCGCCGGCCTTGGCGTCGACATGGAGCCGACGATGGAAAAGCTCGCGGAACTCGTGCAGCCCCGCACCTGGATTTTGCAAAAGAAGGTAACCTACGCTGCATTTGTGCCCACGCCGGACGGTTCGAAATCAAAGGCGGAATTACGCATGATGTTTCTGTGGCCGGAGAACGGCGAGCCGGTGCTGGTGAATAATCTCGTGCGCATGAGCCAGGGAAAGATGATGGGCGTCGACTTCAATAAAAACAAAACCTGGGTCGGCTCGAGCATCGCACTGCATGCCAAGTAGGGGCGCTCCTCCGGGGCGTCCGACTTTCTTTCTCTTGCGCCTGGCTATCGGTTCGACGCCCGCCTCGGAGAGGCGTCCCTACCTGAGCTCGTTGTTTGTTTCCGCGAACGCGTTCACGGCGAATTCCAAGTCTTCGCGCGAGTGCGCCGCCGAAACCTGCGTGCGAACCCGTGCGGTTCCGTGCGGCACGACGGGATAGAAAAAGCCGATCACGTAAACGCCTTTCTCCAGCATGCGCGCCGCGAATCTTTGCGAGAGCGCGGCGTCGCCGAGCATGATGGGGACGATCGGGTGCGTGCCCGGCTTGATCGTTAGGCCACGCTCAGCCAAGGCCGCGCGAAAGAACTTCGTGTTCTCTTCCAGTTTGTCTCGCAACTCGGTGGAGCTGGTCAGCAGCTCGAGCGCCTTGATTGACGCGGCCACGATCGGCGGCGCAACCGTGTTGGAAAAAAGGTAGGGACGCGATCGTTGGCGGAGCAGCTCAACGATCCGTTTGCGACCGCTCGTGAAGCCGCCACTCGCGCCGCCGAGCGCCTTCCCAAGCGTGCCCGTAATGATGTCGATCTTCCCCATCACGCCGCGATATTCGTGCGTGCCGCGCCCAGTCTTGCCGAAAAAGCCGGACGCATGTGCATCATCAATCATCGTAATCGCCTGGTATTTCTCAGCCAGGTCGCAGATCGCGCCCAACTCAGCGATTGTTCCGTCCATCGAGAAGCAGCCGTCCGTTGCGATCAAGCGCACTCGCGCGCCGCTGGCCTCGCGCAGCTTGGCTTCGAGGTCGGCCATGTCGTTGTGTTTGTAACGAAAACGCTCCGCTTTGCAGAGCCGGACACCATCAATGATCGACGCGTGATTCAGTTCATCCGAGATGACGGCGTCCTCAGCGCCGAGCAGCGTCTCAAACAAACCGCCATTGGCGTCGAAGGCTGAGGGATAGAGAATCGTGTCCTCGGTCCCGAGAAATTTCGTGAGCGACCCTTCGAGATCTTTGTGGATGTCCTGCGTGCCGCAAATGAAGCGAACGCTCGCCATGCCGAAGCCGTGCGTGTCGAGGGCTTCTTTCGCGGCGGCGATCAGCGCCGGGTGATTAGCCAGACCAAGGTAATTGTTCGCGCACATATTGAGGACGCGGTGGCCGCCCATGAGTACGATCTTCGCGTCCTGCGGGCTGGTGATGATTCGTTCGGTTTTGTAGAGACCTTGCGACCTGATTTCCGCAAGCGTGTCTGCGAGTCGCTTATCGAATTCCGCGAGCATGGCGAACTTTCGGACAAAGTAGGCGCGATGCAAAAAAGTTCGCTCGCCTGCCGTGGCATGCGAACCGCTCCTTGTCATTTATGTGGCTGCTCTCGGATTGCCAACGACCTCCTCGCCTGGTTGTTCCAAGCGATAAATTTGCCAAAAAATACTCTTGCATGTGGTTGTGAATAACCGTTAATAACTTTTTCCATTGCGTAACCAGGAACATTTTTTTCTTTTCTGTGTCGCGGTCGGCGCGCTTTTTCTAAGCGCTTGCGGAACCACTTCGACGATGACGACAAAGACGTCGCCTCTGCCGAAATACGAAACGCCGTTGATGAAGCGAGATTTCCAGAATGTCCGCACCACGGCTTATACGCACACAGAGGCGGATCACCGCCAGTTCACCAATCACAATGCGCTCGGCGGCCAATTGCATGCCGCGACCGGCGCGATCCGCCGCGCTGAATACACACCGCGCGCGTTGCCGGTCAGTGCCGATGAACAATCAGACTATCGACGGGCGTCCTACACTCGCGCCGCGCTCGAGCCATTTTCAATGGAGCCCAGGCGAACGACAAAATTGGTGAAAACGAAACACGGGCAAAAACGTGTGGTTGTTGTCACGAAACCGCAGATCGGCAGCGCGGCGGCGGACTGGTCGCGCTGGCCGGCAGGAACGGTCTTCCGCCTTCTCTCCACCGGGCAAGTTTATAAAATTGATGACTACGGCTGGGCGCTGGCCGGTCGCAACACGATCGATCTCTACATGCCGACTCGCAGTGCCATGAATTCGTGGGGCGCGCGCGCAGAGGGGATTCAAGTTCTGCGATGGGGCAATTCGAACGAAAGCCTGCGCCTGCTCCAAGCCCACCAAGGCTATCGCCACATCCGTCGCATGGTCCTCGAACTCGAAGGCCAGGACGCCGCAGCGGCGAGTTTGGAATAGCAGCATTCGACGGCAGTGGGGCGGGCGATGTTCCTGCCGGTTGGACCTCAACCTTGGGAATGTTCTCCCTGCGAGATGCATTTCACCAGGCAGTAACTTCCTCGAGCAACCGACCGATCACCGAAGCTTTCGTTCGATAACAAGGGATCCCTCGGCTTGGCTCAGGGTGACACCGTGCCCCAATCGAGAACGATTTTCCCTGAGTTCCCGGACTTCATCAGCTCGAAGGCGTCGTGGAATTCCTTGTAGGGGAAGCGGTGAGTAATGATGGGCGAAATATCGAGTCCGCTTTGAATTAACGCGGTCATTTTGTACCAAGTTTCAAACATC
The DNA here is from genome assembly GCA_036385955.1 of Chthoniobacterales bacterium. Taxonomy (GTDB): domain Bacteria; phylum Verrucomicrobiota; class Verrucomicrobiia; order Chthoniobacterales; family UBA10450; genus AV80. The sequence continues at coordinate 3,500 of DASVJK010000150.1, forward strand.
TCACGGCCGTAAATTCCTTTGATCGTTAGGCCGTGGAAGACGACGAGGTTCCAGTCGATCGCGGCGTTGCCGGGCATGATGCCCAGCATCGCGATTCTGCCGCCGTTCACCATCACGTCGAGCATGTCGGTAAAGGCTTTCGGATTACCGGACATCTCCAGACCGACGTCGAAACCTTCGCGCATTTCGAGTTCGTGCATGGCGTCCTGCAAATTGCGCTCGCGCACGTCGATCGCCAGCGTCGCGCCCATCTGGCGCGCGAGATCGAGCCGGTACGGATTCACGTCGGTGATGACGACTTTGCGCGCCCCCGCCATTTTCGCGATCGGCACCGCCATGCATCCGATCGGTCCCGCGCCGGTGATGAGCACATCCTCGCCCACCAGGTCGAAAGCCAGGGCGGTGTGCACGGCGTTGCCGAGTGGATCGGAACAGGAAGCCACATCGAGCGAGATCTTCGGATCGCAGCGCCAGAGGTTTGTGCTCGGCACCGAGACATATTCCGCGAAGCCGCCCGGGCGATTGACGCCGATGCCTTTCGTGTTCGGGCAAAGATGCCGCCGCCCGGCCAGGCAGTTCCGGCAATGACCGCAAACGATGTGTCCTTCCGTTGTGACAACTTCGCCCAGGGCAAAATCGCGGACGGCGCTGCCGATCTGATCGATTACGCCAACAAATTCATGTCCGATCACCATCGGAACTGGGATCGTCTTCTGCGCCCACGCGTCCCAGTTATATATATGTACGTCGGTGCCGCAGATCGAAGCCTTCTGGACGCGGATGAGGACATCATTGGGCCCAATTTCGGGCACCGCAACCTCCTCCAACCCAAGTCCCGGTTCGGGCCGGCGTTTTACGAGCGCCTGCATGGTCTTGCTCACGCCGTTGAGAATAGATGAGCGAGGGGTTGGCGCAATCCTGTTCTGGTCCAACCTGCGTTCTAACCGCGGATTTCGCGGATAACGCGGATTTGGAATCAAGAAATCATCGGGAAAGCCGTGCAATCCGTGTCATCCGCGGTCAAGGATTTCCGTCTTCGACCGGAAGCGCCTTCTGCGCTTGCGTTTGCCGGGATCATTTCGGATTGTGCAGCGGATGGCCGAGACGCTCGAGCGCGTCGCTGCACCAAATACGTCGACGCCGCGCTCTGTTTTTATTTTTCGTTTCGCCAGCACGCTTGTCCTCTGGTCGATCGCGCTGGGCATCATCTTTTCCGGCTACGAGATCGCGTTTTTCGCCTTGATCGGAACGCTCGGGCTTCTTTCACTCTGGGAGTTTTACGGCATGCTCGATCACAAGGGCCTGCCGAATTTCAAGGTGACCGCGATGATCTGCGGCACCGTCATGTTGTGCGGCAGCTTTTATTATTTTTCGCGGATCGGTCCCGGCCATTCCTACGACTTCGAGATGGCGGTGCTGCTGTTTTTTTTGCTCACCGTTTTCACGCGGCAAATGTTCGAGCGCCTGCGCGATGACGCGCCGCTCCGGACAATGGCCTACACGATCTTCGGGCTGCTTTACGTGCTCTGGCTTTACAACTTCATCACGAAAATCGTTTACGTGGTGCCGCGTTCGTCCACTGGCGCGGTGACGGGCCAATTCTACGTTCTCTATCTTGTTGCCATCACCAAGTTCAGCGATATGGGCGCCTATCTGACCGGCAGTTTGATCGGACGACACCAGATGATTCCGCACATCAGCCCGAAGAAGACCTGGGAAGGTTTTTTTGGAGCGCTCGTCTTCTCACTTCTCGCGAGCTTGGGCATGTTCAAACTGATGCCGCTTCATCTTTCGGTCCTGAACTGGACGCACGCGACGGTGCTGGGTTTGCTGCTTGGCTGCGCCGCTGTCATCGGCGATCTCGCGGAATCGATTGTGAAACGCAGCACCGGTGTGAAGGATTCCGGAAACCTTCTGCCTGGAATTGGCGGAGCGCTTGACCTGATCGACAGCCTGCTCTTCACCGCGCCGCTGCTTTTCTTCTATCTGCGTCTCGTCATCCGCGTCCCGTAGAAGCGGATTTCTGGCAGAATGAACAGAATTATCACAATGGAAGAAGGAACAAGAGGGGTTCGCTCTGAGTTCTTTCCAGGAAAACATTCGGTCCATTTTGTTCATTCTGTCTAAATGAAGCGTAAACGCGTTGTCGTTCTCGGCGCGACCGGATCGATCGGTGAAAGCGCGCTGAAAGTGGCCCACGATATTCCTGAGCGGATGGAGATCGCCGGTCTCGCTGCGAAGAGCAACGCGAGAAAGCTTGCGGCTCAGGCGAATGCCGTTCGGCCGAAAGCGGTCTGTCTGGTGGATGAATCGAAGGTTGGCGAACTGCGCGGCTTGCTCGAATACGAACCGCAAATTTTCTCGGGCGAAAGGGGATTGATTGAGATCGCGTGTCTCGACGATGCCGAAATGGTGCTCGTGGCCGTGGTGGGAACAGGTGGGCTGCGGCCGGCCCTGGCGGCGATTGAGGCGGGGAAGGATCTGGCGGTGGCGAGCAAGGAAATCTTGGTCATGGCCGGCGAGATCGTGATGAGTGCTGCGGCTCAGAAAAACGTCCAGGTGCTTCCGGTCGATAGCGAGCATAACGCGATTTTCCAATGCCTCGCCGGTCAACAGGAACGCCTAACGCCTAACGCCCAACGCCCAGCGCTTAACGAAGAGACCAATATTCGGCGTCTGATCCTCACCGCATCGGGCGGGCCATTTCGTGAAACGCCGGCGCGTGATTTCGAATCGATCACGGCCGAACAGGCGCTGCGTCATCCGACCTGGAACATGGGACCGAAGATCACGATCGATTCGGCAACACTCTTCAACAAAGGCCTCGAGATGATCGAAGCGCACTGGCTTTTTGGCGTGGAAATAAGGCGCGTGGAAGTGGTGATTCATCCGCAAAGCATCGTGCACTCGATGGTGGAATTTGCCGACGGATCGGTGCTGGCGCAGCTCAGCCATTCGGATATGTGTTTCCCGATTCAATACGCGGTGACGTGGCCGGAACGCGTGCCGAATTCTTTGCCGCCGCTGGATTTTGGAAAGCTGCGTCTGCTGGAATTCGCCACGCCGCGTTACGAGGATTTTCCGGCGCTGAATCTCGCTCGCCGCGCGGGCGACGAGGGCGGCACTCTGCCCGCCGTCTTGAATGCCAGTAATGAGGTCGCGGTGGCAGCTTTTCTCGCCGGTCGGATTTCCTTCCCGCGAATCTGGCGAACGGTCGAGGAAGTGATGAATCGCCACACCTCCGTTGCGAAGCCGGCGCTCGATGCAATATTGCGGGCCGATCAATGGGCGCGCGCCGAAGCGAGTAAGCTGGCCACGGATTAACACAGATGAATGGAGCGAATGGGATGAGCGACATAGAAGGTAAAGTCGCGCAGGGTAGCGACGAGCTGCTCGGGAGAGTAGCGAGTTTCAAACACGGATTAGAAATCGGAACAAACGATTTGGATTACACTCATCCGTGTAAACCCGTGTTCATCCGTGGCTAAAAAAAGAGACACATGCTTTCGCATATCTTCCGCGTCGTTTTCATCCTGCTCGAGGTCGTCGTCCTCTTTAATTTGTTGATCGTAGTCCACGAGCTTGGCCATTTTCTGGCGGCGCGCTGGCGCGGGCTCTACATCGAAAAATTCGGCGTCTGGTTCGGAAAGCCGATTTGGAAGAAAACGATCAACGGGGTGCAGTATTCGTTAGGCTCGCTTCCGTTCGGCGGTTTCGTCGCGCTTCCGCAGCTCGCGCCCATGGACGTGATCGAAGGCAAAGCCGACGTGGACCGGGCGCGCCTTCCGAAAATTTCCGCGCTCGATAAAATCATCGTCGCGGTGGCGGGCCCGTTTTTCAGTCTGCTCCTGGCGTTGTTTTTCGCCTGTGTCGTTTGGGCCGTCGGCCATCCGGTGAGCGAATCAGACCTGACCACAGTGATCGGTTACGTGGATCAGGATTCGCCCGCGGCTCGAGCCGGTTTACGGGCTGGGGATAAAATTCTGGAGGTCGACGGCCAGCGCGTTTCGCGTTTTTTTGGGATGAACGACAGCGTCGCGTGGAATGTCGTGCGCAGTGAAGGCCCGGTCATTCCATTCAAGGTCGAACGGGATGGCGCGGTCTTGAGCGTCGACGTGGCGCCGCGCATAGCGGAAACGAGCGGCTGGAGGCGGAAAAGCACGCGGCAAGTGATGATTCAGCCCGCGGTCACGCCATTGATCGAACAGGTGGAGAAGGATTCGCCGGCGGCCAGGGCAGGACTAAAGCCGGGCGATATTATCACGGGAATAAACGGCGCCCGCATTTTCAATGCCCTCACCCTGGTCGACCAAATCGAGAAACATCCGACCGATGAACTGACTCTCGGTGTGCGGCGCGGCGCCGAACAACTTCAACTCAAAATGCGGCCCGTTTTGCTCGAAACCGAAGGCACGAAAAAGCCACGGATCGGTATTCGTTGGGACGGAAGCGGACGGATGTCGCTCTCGCATCCCGATCCGTTCGAACAGGTTTATCACAGCATCACCAGCACGCTCCAGACAATCGGCGCCGTCGCGTCACCCAGCTCGGACGTGAAACTCCAGCATATGAGCGGTCCGATCATGATCGTGCGCATTTATTATTTGCTCTTCGAAAGCGACAACGGCTGGAAGCTCGCGCTCTGGTTTAGCGTCATCCTCAACGTCAATCTCGCGATCCTGAACATGCTGCCGATTCCGGTCCTGGATGGCGGGCACATTGTTCTGGCCCTGATCGAAGGAGTGCGCCGAAAGCCCGTGAACATGAAGATTCTGGAGTGGGTGCAAACGGCCTGCGCGACGCTCATCATCGGCTATATGCTCTATGTAAGCTTCTTCGATATCGGAGATTTGTTTGGAAAAAGCGGCGACCAGAAATCTCCCAGGAAGGAATTGCCTGCGCCGGCGAAGGCGACGCCTGCCCCGTAGAGCGTGCGCGGTGGCAGTCCCCGCAATTTTCTCGACCTCAATCCACGCGCGGCCGAATCATTATGGCAGTGCGCTGCGCCTGAATCGTATGTAAATTAGGGCCATGAATTCAGCCATGACCACCACCGCTTTTACCCTGGACGGCTATCGCGTGGTGAAAAGTTTCGGAGTCGTTCGTGGGATCATTGTGCGTTCGCGTTCCATCTTCGGGACGATCGGCGCCGGCTTGCAGACATTGGTTGGGGGCAACATTTCGATCTTCACCGATCTCTGCGAGCAGACGCGGCGGGATGCGCTCGAGCGCATGCTGGAACATGCGCGTGGCCTTGGGGCGAACGCCGTGATCGGTTTGCGCTATGACGCCACGGAGATCATGCAGGGCGTGACGGAGGTTCTCTGTTACGGAACGGCCGTGCTCGTCGAGCCGGTCGCGACCGCGTGATGCAGCACTGCGCTTCCTTATACGCCCATCAACGCCGCGTCACGCGCGAGGTAATGATCGGCGGCGTTGGCGTCGGCGGCGCGAATCCGATCCGCGTCCAGTCGATGATCACGTGCGACACGATGGACACCGAGGCGTCGATCGCGCAGACGATGGAGCTGGCGGCGGCGGGTTGCGAGATCGTGCGGATCACCGCGCCGACCGTGAAGGACTCGGCCAACCTGGAACACATCGTGCGCGGTTTGCGCGCGCGCGGCTGTGACGTGCCGATCGTGGCCGACATTCATTTCAAACCGGAAGCCGCCATGGAGGCGGCGAAGTGGGTGGAAAAAGTTCGGATCAACCCGGGGAATTACGCCGACTCGAAGAAGTTCAAGATCGTCGAATACACGGATGAACAGTACGCGGCGGAACTGGAGCGGATCCGGGAGCGCTTCACACCACTCGTTAGGCTGTGCCGGCAGCGCGGGATCGCGATGCGGATCGGGACGAACCATGGCTCGCTCTCCGATCGCATCATGAACCGCTACGGCGACACGCCGCTCGGGATGGTCGAAAGCGCGCTCGAGTTCGCCAGAATTGCGCGCGACCTCGATTACCATGCCTTCGTTTTTTCCATGAAGTCGAGCAACCCGAAGGTGATGATTAACGCCTATCGGCTGCTCGTGGCGCGGCTGGGCGAGGAAGGAGACGATTGGAATTACCCGATTCATCTCGGTGTGACCGAGGCGGGTGAAGGGGAGGACGCGCGGATCAAAAGCGCGATCGGAATCGGGTCGCTCTTGCACGATGGAATCGGCGACACGATTCGCGTTTCTCTTACCGAAGACAGCGTGCATGAAATCCCGGTCGCTCGCGCTTTGGCGGAAATTGTAGGGCAGGCGCATCGCCTGCCAAACGAGGAAATGCGGCAAGCGGAGCGCTTGCCCTACAATCCTTTTGAGTACGAGCGGCGCGGATCGAAGACGATCGAACGCGGCGGCATCAAGCTGGGCGGGGAAGAATTGATCCGCATCGTTGTCCGCCAATCGAATTTCGATAAGGTCGCGCACAAGCTGGATCGGCTCGGCGATTATCAGCCTGAGATCGTTTACGAAAAAGCCGGGATCGTGGAAGTCGATCCGCGCGATGAAACGGCGGTGGCGCGGCTGAATCAATCGGCGGCTCCGGAATTCGTCACGATTCGGGACGACGTCCCGTTGCCGGTCATCACCGCGTTCCGGTTGCTGGCCTCAAGAATCGCGCCGCATCACCCGATTCTCTTAAAGGATGTTTTGGGAAACCGGAAACCGGAAACCGGAAACCGGAAAGAAGAGGAATCCGATTTTCTCGAGACTCTTCTCACGGCGGCCACCAATATCGGCTCGCTCCTTTGCGATGGAATCGGCGATGCCGTTCTCGTCCAGGGCGAGGAAGCGCCGGGGCAGGCCTTGCGTTTGAGTTACAACATTCTGCAGGCGGCGGGTTCGCGCATTTTCAAGACCGATTACGTGGCGTGTCCCTCCTGCGGCCGGACATTGTTCAATCTCCAAACCACGACCGCGCGCATCAAGGCGGCGACCTCGCATCTGAAAGGCGTGAAGATTGCGATCATGGGTTGCATCGTAAACGGCCCGGGCGAGATGGCCGATGCGGACTTCGGCTACGTGGGCGGCGCGCCAGGAAAGGTGAATCTTTACGTCGGCAAGACAGCCGTGAAATTCAATATTCCCGAGGCCGATGCGGTCGATCGTTTGCAGGATTTGATTCGCGAGCATGGCAAGTGGGTGGAACCCACAGGTGCTGCGCCGGTGCTCGTTTAGCGTCTCTCCGCTCTTGCTTTGGTTCGAAGGTTCTCGAATACTATCCGGCTAGGGTCAGTCTAAATGCGAACTGAGGAAAACATTATGAAACACAAACTTGCTGTTCTGTTGGCCGCGCTCCTTTGCGCGGGAGCGCTTGCTCCGATGACTACACAGGCGATCGGAATCTCGATCGAGATCGGCGATCGCCCGCATTACACCCACGGGGAGTGGTATTGGAATAACGGCGCGCGCTGGTATTGGATCCCGGGCCATTGGGGATGGCGTCACCATCATCGCTTCTGGATTCACGGTCACTACGCGCCCCGGTAGCGTGGGTGGTTGCCAATTCCGTTGGACGGAGATTGTGACGGACGCGCCGCACGGAAGGTCCGTGCGGCGCGCCAGTCTTTTCGTGATTGCCGATTTGTTGCTGACGCCGTAGCCTGCAAAGGTTCACCGTCTCAAATCCGCAGCTTATTCTCTTGCCTATGAAAACGATCCTCATTGTTATTTTACTAGCGTGCGCTTTCTCTGGAGGAGCGTGTTCCCGTTCGGACAAAGAGCCGGACACCGCGGCTCAGACTGCGCCACCCGCGAATTTGAAGTCAGATGCTGAGCGCCTGCAGCAGGCGACAGCCAAAGCAGCGGAAGAAAGAAAACGCGCGCAAGTGCAGGGATCTCCCACGCCCAGCGCGCCGCAGCCCTAGCGCGATAGGGTCTCCCGTCATATCCTTCTCCGCCTGTAGCGGCGGTCTATGACCGCCGAACAAGACGTTGACGACACGGCGCGCAAGGCAAGATTACGCCGGCCCGAGAGAGTTTTCGTTCCGGCGCCGATTTATTTTATCACAGCAAACGCATCGAATCGCCGTTCGATTTTTGCGATCCCCGAGATTCATTGCACTTTTCTGGAATTCGCCGAGCTCGGCGAGGATCGCGGTGCGTTCATCGGCGCCTATGTATTGATGCCGGATCATATTCACCTTTTTGTCGCTTTGGATCCGGAGACGAAGCTGGCCGTATGGGTGAAATCGTTGAAGAATTCTTTGTCGAAAACGTTGCGGAGTCTGAATGTCCCCGCGCCGCACTGGCAGAAAGGTTTCTTCGATCATGTGCTGCGCAGTGGCGATTCCTATGCTCAGAAATGGGAGTACGTTCGTGACAATCCAGTCCGTGCCGGGTTGGCAAAAGCTTGGCGGGAATGGCCGTTCAGCGGAGAAATACACCTGCTGGAGTATCGCGACTGATCTCCGGATTCCGCGGCGCGATTTGGAGGATCACCGCTTCTTTCGGCGGTCATAGACCGCCGCTACAGAAAGACAGCCGTTGAATCGCGTTCTGCAAGTTGTGAGTATCCGCCGCTGTAGCGGCGGTCTATGACCGCCGTCTGTCGGATACGCTTCGAGGGTCATGGACCGCCCCTACAGAAGCAGACACGCGACGGAGCGCATCTCTCCGCTTGCGGCGCGGCCGTTCCGGCGGCGCGCTCGGAACCCAGCCTAACGAGTGCAACCGTGCCGCCCGCGGATGGCCATGCGCCGGATTTCCATCCGTGGCTAAAATTTCTTCTGCATGAATTTGCTGCTGGCTCGCACTGCCCGAACGCGGGATCTGTCTGAAAAAATCTGCGTGGAAAGAGCCGCGGATTGAACATTCTGTCCTAAATGAAATTTTTTTGTTGACGCGTATCATCCGCGTTTCATACGCTGCGCGTACAGCTCAATCTCTTGTCCAGCCGGATCGACCGTTTATCCGTCTGAACAGGAGACTCAGCGATCCGAACATAAACCGAGAAAATCGATCATGAAAAAAAAATCCGCCTCTAAATCCGCCTTCTTAAATCCGCGCGTCTTAATCAGTTTTGCCTTTTGCTCAATCGGCGTTTTCCTGGCGCTGCTTGCCTTTGCCCTCTACCCAGGTGGCAACGCCTTTGCCCGGCAAAATCAATCGAGCGTGCCAGGACTCGCGCAGGACAACGTCACGGTGCTCCAAGGGAGCCTGACGCAAGAGCCGTCGACCGTGCAGGTGTTCTCGTCCATCACTCCCACGGAGCAACCCGGCGTGATCGACATGGCTGCGCTTGGTATCCAGCCGCTGCCCGCTCCGCTCGCCCCTCTCACGCCTCCCAGCCCGAATGGCTCTGCGGTTGGCATCGGCAACGCCGTCTTTAGCATCAGTCCTGAGATCGGTGCCGCGAGTACCACGTCAGCCTTCGCCTTTGTCGGAGCCAATTTTATTCCGGCCGAGAACGTGCAGCTTTTTCTCAACGGCGCCCTGGCAGGAACTTTTGCATCGAATGCGAACGGCCGTATCCTCTTCACCCTGAGCTCGGGCGCGGGTGCCGGCTTCATCACGGTCGACCTGATCGGCGTGACGAGCGCGAGGGAAGCGGGTGGCGTGGTGCAGGTCTCCGCGACCGGGCCATTTTTTCCAGGTGTCGCTGTGGGTCCGCATGCCATCAACCCGACGGGCACGAGCACCATCAACGTGATCGGCGTGGGATATCCGGCGAGCACGTCGGTAACCTTCCGCAGGAACGGAGTGTCCATCGGGACGTTCACCACATCGGCCACCGGCGTAGCCTCTGTCATTATCACCCTCGCGGCGGGCGCGGATGCCTCGGCAGTTTGGAGCGTCGATAACGCCACCGCGGGCAGCTTCGTCGGACAGACCGTCGAGGAGCGCGCCGATGCCGGCACGCCGCCGGTCGGAGACCAGAACGTCGCGCGAGCCTTCGTGGACCGTGCCGTGATCAATTCGGCAGTCGGCGGGATAGTAACGCTCGTCGGCGAGGGCTTTCAGGCTGGCGAAACTGTTACCGTCTCCGGTTGCGCCTCTGGAACTGTGACGGCCGACGCCAATAACTCTGTCGCTGCCTTTCTCAGCTACCCCGCGGGCACGGGAGCCTCGCAATGCACGCTCACGGGTGGGACGAGCGGACGGGTCGCACGGGCTACCTACTTCCTGGACCCGAGCGTCACGAACATTCGCGGCCTGATCGTCAAGCCCGCCTTCGTGGCCCCTGGCGGCACCGTCACCGTCCTGGCGGACAAAATGCCGGCAAGCGACATCGGAAATATCTACCTTGATGGCGTCTTACAAGGCACGGCTACGACCAATGCCGCCGGCGAAGGAACGTTCATTTTGACGAAACCGTCGACCGGAGTTGTGCACGCAGTGAGCTGGATAGCGACCGCCGGCACCGGACTCGATCAGGCCACTGTCCTTCTTCTTGGTCCGGCGGCGCCAACGCCGACACCTTCACCAACCGCAACCGCAACCGCTACAGTCGCACCTACACCTACACCTACAGCAACCGCAGGCGGAACCGCGACCCCGACCCCGACACCGACGCCTCTGCCGGTTTGCGGTGTTGTTGTTAACCCTGGTTTCGAGACGGGCACCTTCGCTGGTTGGACCCAAAGCGGAGATACCGGCTTTACTAGCGTTCAAACCACCAACGTACACTCAGGAACCTACTCCGCCCAGCTGGGTCCCTTAGCCGAAGGCTTTCTTACTCAGACCTTCGTGACCGTTCCGGGCCAAAACTACAATGTCTCCTTCTGGCTTGCGCATACTTCGACCAGCGGGACGAATAATTTTTCGGCTACCTTTGCTGGCGTGACCATGTTCTCGCTGACGAATTCAGTCGCCTTTCCATACGCCCTGCATACCGCTAACATCACTGCCACCAGCGCCAGCAGTGTCCTGCAATTCGCATTCTCCGACAGTAGTCTTTACTATTACTTGGACGACGTGTGTGTCACGGCCGTCACGGCATCACCTACACCTACATCTACCCCGACGCCAACTCCGGTCGGAACACCAACACCAACACCGGCTTGTACGCCTAACTATAACTTCACATTGGGGACGGGTAACTCGATACCGGCCACGACCCGTATAGACGGGGCCGGCTGCGACGACTGCACGAACCCGGTGACGATGCCGTTCCCGGTGAGCATATACGGGACCAGCTTCACGGCGGGTTTGGTCGGTTCCAACGGCGTCCTCTCCTTTGGCACCAACGCCAACGGCTTCTCGGGCAGCTGCCTGCCGGTGGCCAGCGCGACGAACGAGCTGATGCCTTTCTACCGCGATCAGCAGACAAATTGCACAGGTGGCTGCGGCATCTTCACGGCAACGACCGGCTCGGCCCCGAACCGGGTGTTTACGGTCGAGTACAAGGCGATCTACTTCGGCGAGACGAGTA
>DASVJK010000151.1:0-11987 GCA_036385955.1 Chthoniobacterales bacterium
TGGGCCGAATTATTCGGCAATTTGTTCGCAAAAGGGGAATAATTCGGCCTAATAATCCGCTTGCTTTTGGGGCCGAGGTAGGGAGGATACCGGGCATGGCCCCCACCATACGGATTGGGATTCCCCCGGGCAAGCCCAAACTGCTGGATAAAGTCCGTGATGTAATCCGGCGAAAACATTATAGTTTTCGGACCGAGCAAACGTACATCGACTGGATTCGGCGGTTTATCCTCTTCCATGGCAAGCGGCACCCGAGCGAAATGGCCGACGCGGAGGTGACGGAATTCCTCACCTACCTGGCGCGCGAGCGCAAGGTAGCGGCCTCGACCCAGAACCAGGCGCTGAGCGCATTGCTTTTCCTGTACAAAGAAGTTCTTCAGCGGGAAATTGGCTGGCTGGATCAAGTGGAGCGCGTGAAAAGGCCGGCCCGTCTTCCCGTCGTGCTGACCAAGAATGAAGTGCGCAAGATTTTCGCCCACTTGCACGGGACACATCGGCTCATGGCCGGGCTGCTCTATGGGCACGTAAAAGCGTCGCTCACGTGTTACGTGGGACATTGGCTTCGGTAATGTTTTACGTCTATGTGCTGCATTCGGGTCTGGATAACGGCTTGTACATCGGCTACTCAACCGATCTTCGAAAAAGACTAGTTCAGCACAAGACTGGTACTGCCTTCGCAACTTCCTATCGAGCTCCGTGGAAATTAATCTATTACGAAGCCTACATGGATCCCGCAGACGCCAAGGGTCGTGAAGTTTTTCTAAAAAGTGGCTCCGGTCGAAAATTTCTGATGAAACAATTGGCGCATTATTTCCAAAAGTATCCATTCCGTCCAACCGCGTGAGCGAATCGCACGGAGGCGGCGAGCTTTTACGCGGGCAATCTTTCCCTCCCCCCGAATTTCGATGGATCCGCGCTCGCAAGCGAAGCGACGCCATCATGTCGAAGAAAGTTCGTTGCAACTGGCGATGAAGAAAGCAGTTCGCGCGTCAGGGATTTCCAAACCGGCCACGTGTCATTCGCTACGGCACTCGTTTGCGACGCATGTGCTCGAGAATGGCTATGATATCCGCACGGTGCAGGAATTACTCGGACACAAAGACGTCAGCACAACGATGATTTACACCCATGTCCTCAGCAAACCGGGCCTCGGGGTGAAGAGCCCGCTGGACTAGGAACGCCTCGCCGTTTGTATGCGAGCATGCTAGAGACCTCAACCCGTGTCGGGCGATCCGGCTTAGCAGGAGCGTCGCCTCGTTCCGAGGACAATCAGGCCTCCCTAAATCACGTTCCACTTAGGCTGCCTTGTGCGGGGCTCGGTTTCCCACATGCGGCAGCCGCCGAGGTAGGCGTTGCGGTTGTGCCCTAGCTCAGTGCCGGCTGGAAGCTGAGTGAGAATCTTCGCGTTCCCGCCGCCGAGCATCACGTAATCCGCGATGAAGGCAAGCTTGAGCTGAGCGATGCAGAACAGAACCTCGCGTTCCCACATCTTTTTTCCCAAGAGCTCGAGACCTGGTTTGCCCAGCACGTCTTCAATGATGCCGCCTTCGTAGGGCAAATCGCCCAGCTCGAGCGGAAGCACATTCTTCTGCCAGACCAGCGTTGAACCGAGACCGGTGCCCAAACCCAGGAAGAGCATGCGTCCGCCGCGATAACTGCCGAGTGCCTGCATGGCGGCATCGTTCATGACGCGAGTGGGTTTACCTAACGACTTGTTAAAATTCCAGCCGATCCATCCTTTCGCGAGATGCTTGGCGTTTTTCATGATGCGGCCCTTTTGCACCGGTGCAGGGAATCCGATCGAAATGGCGTCGTAGCTCCAGCCTTCCGCGGTCTTCTTGACTTGAGCAATCAATTGCCTGGGCGAAAGCTTTGGGCCGGAATCGAATTTGCGCTTTTCGCGCCGGGAAATCATCAGCTTCACGCTCGTGCCGCCGATGTCGATGACCAGGACCTTTTTCATGGGGTTTCTTTCCGCGCGACGGTAATAGGCGTCAGTTTGATCATCGGGGCTGTCTGCGCTTCCGCGAGTTTGCGTGCCTGCCCGCGCGACCGTTCCCGGAAATGGAGTTGCGCCTGCGATCTCGGCGCACCTTCCTCCGGCTTCAGGCGGACGTAGGTGCCATCCGGCTGCAATTCTCGCGCTTTGATGTGGTCGTTCAGAAAACGCGGCAGCACTTCGTTGATGATTTCGTCGCGGAGCGTGGCGTCTTCGATCGGGAAGGCGATTTCCACGCGCCGGATAAAGTTTCTCGGCATCCAGTCGGCGCTGGCGAGAAAAACTTCCGGGTTCCCGGCGTTTTCGAAATAATAAATCCGGCTGTGTTCGAGGAACCGTCCAACGATGCTGATGACGCGAATGTTTTCGCTCAGATTCGCGATCCGCGGGCGCAGGCAACAGATGCCGCGCACGATCAGGTCGATCTTCACGCCGGCGCAGGAAGCCTCGTAAAGTTTCTCGATGATTTCCTGATCCACGAGTGAGTTGAGCTTCACGATCATGCGGCCGGCTTTCCCGGACGCAGCATGGTCGCGTTCGCGTTCGATCATTCCGATGATGCGGCTCTTCAGGTCGAAGGGCGCGACCAACAATTTTTCCAGGCCAGGGTAACTGGCGAGGCCGGTGAGCGTGTTGAAGACGATCGCGACTTCCTCGGTGATTTTCGGATTGGTCGTGAGCAAGCTGAAGTCTGTGTAGGTGCGCGCGGTGCGCGGATGATAATTGCCCGTGCCGAGGTGCACATATTGCCGGAGCCGGTCGGCATCGCGGCGGACGATGAGGAGCGCCTTGCAGTGCGTTTTCAAGCCGACGACGCCGTAGACGACATGGGCGCCCGCTTCCTCCAGCCGGCGCGCCCATTCAATATTGGCGGCTTCATCAAAGCGCGCGCGCAACTCCACGAGGGCGGTGACTTGTTTGCCGGCGCTGGCCGCGTGCATGAGCGCTTCCACGACCGGTGAATCGCCGCTGGTGCGATACAAGGTGATCTTGATGGCCAGGACTTGCGGGTCTTGCGCGGCGTTCTCGATGAATTCGACGATCGGATCGTAGCTTTCGTAGGGATGATGCAGGAGAACGTCCTGTTTGCGCATTACTTCGAAAATGTTGGCGTGCGGAGGCAAAGCGGGATCGCGCGCGGGTTGAAAGACGCGATCCTTCAACTTCGCGAACGCGTCATTTGCGATTAGCGGCGTGAGGTGCGTCATCGAGAGCGGGCCGTCCAGCCGGTACAAATCCATTTCTCCGAGATCGAAAAACTCGAGAAGCAGTTCGCGGAAATCTTTCGGACAATCCGCCGCTACTTCGAGACGGACCGCGTCGCCGCGGCTGGAACGCCGCAATTCCTGCTCGATGCTGCGCAAGAGATTATCGGCTTCTTCCTCATCAATATAGAGGTCGCTATTCCGTGTGACCCGAAAAGCGTGCGCGCCATCGAGGAGCAAGCCGGGGAAAAGGTCGCCGATATGACGTTTAATGAGCGACGAAAGGTAGATGTAGTCCCACGGCTCGTCTTCGCCTTTGCCGCGCGGCAGCAGAATCAAGCGGGGCAAAACGCGCGGCACCTGCACTATGGCATGGAGCAGTTCGCCGCCGCGTTCGCTGCGGGCACGCACGAGCAGGTTGTGGCTCTTGTTCAACAGCTGCGGGAAGGGATGGCTGGCATCCACCGCGAGCGGCGTGAGCATCGGGAAAACTTCCTCCCGGAAGTAGCGTTGCGCCCAGGCGGTTCGTTTTGCGTTTAGATCCTCGACGTCATGCACGCGGATGCCGTTCTTAGCGAGGGCGGGCGCAAGGTCGTCTTTCCAAAGCGCATATTCGGTCACGACCATCTCGTGCGCGGTGCGCTGGATGGCGTTGAATATCTCGGTCGGACTTAGGCCGTCCGCGCCCACGTCGCTCGTCTCGCTCTCGATCTGCTGCTTGATGCCCGCGACGCGAATTTCGAAAAACTCGTCCAGGTTCGAGCTGAAAATCGTCAGGAACTTGACGCGTTCGATGAGCGGTTGCGTCGGATCCTGCGCTTCCTCCAGGACGCGCCGGTTGAATTCGAGCCAGCTCAGCTCGCGATTAATGAAATTTTCCGGAGCGGAAAAACGGGAAGTCGAGGTGCCCTCAGACGAGCTTGGAAGCGCGACAATGTTCGACGGTTCTTCCGGCGTCGAAGGTTCCGATCTCGGACTCATCACTCACAGCCGTGGCGAGCTAATCGCCAAATCCGATCGATTTTCCAAGGCCCTGGAAAAAGCCGCGCTTTTCCTGTTTCACCGCCGACGTGGGCGGCCAGCATTCCACGATCTCGAGCGCGAGGAAGCGAAAGAGAGTGAGGCGCGCAAACTTGAAATCCAACCGAAGATTCTTCGCGATCTGGGCGATCGAGCGGACGCCGTTGAATTGCGAGGCGAATTGGGCTTCCGCGACCGTGAGCCGAAGTTCCTGCACGCGCTGGTAGCCATCGCGTGTGTAGGCCGGAATGCGGCCAGGTTCCGTTTCCGGTGTCTCCAGCAATTCCTGAAATTGGATGCAACGCAGCGTGGTCAGGATCCAATGATCGATGTCAGCCTCGCCGGGGACTTCCTGGCAATATTCCGGCAAGGTCTCGCTTTGCTCGAAGACGAAACGCACGCGGCGCGCGGTCCAGAGCTGCGCAAAAAGTTTTTGTCCGTAATGCTGTACCAATTGCACTGCCGGTTCGCGGAGGATCAATTCCTCGCGTGCGAGGGTCAGGAAAACAGGGCAACCAGTCTCTCGTTGTTGCGCGCGCGCGTGCTCAGCTTGTTCGGCGTCCACATTTACGAGCGTGATCGGCGCCTCCGGGCAGTAGAGCTGCGGATCGCGCGTGGTCACGAGAATAATTTCTCCGTTTCGCGCGAGAAGCTCGACCGTCTCTTTGTTCCAGAATGCCTGCAGGGTGCCGGTCAGCTTCTCCTTTCCGATCGTGTGCAGGGCGCCATTGAGGGAGAAAAAGTTCGTGTCGCCGGAAAAGAATGCGCCATTCACCGGGAACGATTCTTCTGGCCGCGTGGCAGTGGACTGAGGGGCGGAGGGGGATTCGAAGGCGGAAGTCGAAGCCGCAGGCTGCGATTCAGGCCAGGCCGGTTGCGAGACGGGCGCGCTCCACCACGCGTCACTGGTGGCGCCGGCGCTCGCGGCGATTCCAGCGGTTTCCGCGGCTTCCGATGCCGCGGTCTCGCTCGTTTCTCTCCAGGCGGGTTTCTCGCTGGCGGCAGGTTCAGGCTCGGGCCAGGCCGGGTCGACCGCGGTAGATTGAGGCTCCTGCCACGCCGGCGCCGCTGCGGAAGGGACTGCCCAGGCCGGTTCGGCCACGGGCGCAGTTTGCTCGGTTTCCACAGCCTTCGACTCGGGCTCGCTCGGTTCCTTAGGCATGTATTTCTCCACGGTTTTTAGTAACAGATCAGAAGTAAACGGTTTGTTCAACGATCCGATGACATTGGCATTGTTAATTTGATCAGGCTTCAGGTCGGCGCCGAAGCCCGACATATAGATGATCCGCACTTTTGTCGTCGTCGGGTTTTGCGACAAATGCCTGGAGACTTCATCGCCCTTCATGTCCGGCAGCACATAATCGAGCAGGATCAGATCCGGCACATCGCTCGCCGCGGATACGAGACCTTCCTCCGCCGTTGCGGCAGTGATGATTCGATAATTCGCTTCCGCCAAAATCTCCTTCACAAAACTGAGCAGCATCAGGCTGTCGTCGATCACGAGAACTTTTTGGCCGCCGGACGTCGGTTGAGCAGCGACGGTGGAATCCTTGTCGCGTGTCTCGTCCATCTTGCGCACCGCTTCCATGAGCAGGATTTGCCAGTCGAGATCAATTGTCCGCGGGCTTTGGGAGGCGCCGGACACCTCGGAAATCTGGCCGCCTTTCCAATTCACGATTTCGTTAAAGGCGGCGACGCCCTCCTTCCCCGGCGCGGTCGCATGCCGCACCTGCCCGCTTTCGAAATAGACGTGCGCCTTTTCTCCTTGCGGTCCGGTGAACTGCAACGCTGCAGACGATCCGCTCATGCATTTTAGCTGGATGATATCGGCGAGGTGCAGATCGCTCAGCGTTCCTTGAAATTTCTCGCTGTCCGGTTCGCCCGAGGGCGAAAGGAGCGCCTGGACGAGATCGACGAAGTCGGCATGCGGGAACGGTTTTTCGAGAAAGTGAATCGCGCCGAGACCGGCAGCCCGCTCGCGGTGCGCGGCAAGGTGAACGCCCGTTAAGACGATGGCGCGCGCATTCGGATGGCTGGTGCGCAAATCGTAGAGAAAATCCTGGCCCAGATCGGGAACCGCATCCACGTCGAGAACGAAAAGATCCGGCCGATCGTTCATGACGAGGCGTTGGGCCTCTTCGAAATCACGGGCAAGATCGACCTGGGCGGAAGGCGCGGCTTCCCGCAGCGCCGCGAGAATCTTCGAAGCGAGATCCCCCTCGGGTTCGAGCACAAGAATGCGCCCGCCTTGTTCGAAGGAATTCTGAGGATGCGTCGGTGTCGTTTCGTTCACGATTCAAGGGTGGCGCACGGCTGCCGACACTTCGAGTCGTGAGCCCTGCTCTGCTTAGAAATGCCTGCTTCCGGGCAAATGAAAAGCATTTTTCGCAGGGCGGAAGGCATGCCGCTCTCGCGAGAGAAATGAGGGAGGCCGCGGCGGGCCATCCTTCCACCAAGTGAGATCAGCGTGTGTCTACGCCCGCCGTGACGCCATTATTTCGGACTGGGGGCGGAATCGAGCGTCTTGATTCGATCTCGACAGGAGGAATCACGAACGAAATCTACTGGCCAGCTCGCGGCGATTGACTTTGCCACGCTCGTTCACCGGAATTTCTTCGACCAAAAAAATCCGCTTTGGGACCTGCCACCCACTGAGGTGCGCACGGCAGTGCTCGAGCAGATCGGACTCACGCACTCGCTCTCCCGCTACGACGCAGGCAGCCACTTCTTCGTTGCGCAGAATTGATTCGCGGCCGAAGACGACCGCCGCACGCACACCGGCAAATCGCAGCAGTTCTGCCTCCACCTCTGCCGGGTTCACCTTTTTCCCTGCCACATTGATGACGTCGGAAATCCGTCCGACGATTCGCAACCCGTCCCCGCTTACACTCAGCAAATCGTCAGGAATAAACTTGCCGTGCCCGAGTTTTTCTTCATCGGGCTCGGGGAAATAGCCGTCCGCCGCCGCGGCGCTTCGGACTCGCACGCGGGTCGCCGGAGCGTCCGGCTCGAGCAGTTCCAGATCCAGTCCGCGCATCGGCTGCCCCACGAAACCTTGCTCGAGCAAGGGCGCGTCACGGTCGTAACAAATGCCGCCGCATTCGGACGAACCATAAAAGGAATGGATCGGCTGGTTGAATTTCTGGCGGAATTTTTTCGCTACTTCCAAAGGCAGTGGCGCGCCCGCGGAAATGCAAAGCCGCAACTTTGGAAGTGCAGGCATCTCCTCCATCTCGGAGAACGCCTGATAGAAAACCGGCATTCCCGGGAACACGCTGGCGCTGCTGCGCGCGAGATCATCCAGGACCGCGCGTGGCATACGATCCCGGCTCAGAACCATCGGCACACCACGGGCAAGCAGTGGTGTGATCAAATTGCTGAAGCCGTAGGAATGCGAAAGCGGTATGACGGCGAAATTGAGATCGCGCCCGGTGATTCCCATCGTCTCGCAAATTTGGGTGCAGTCGGCCATGAGCTGCTCGCTGCGAAAACGAATCGCGCGCGGCGCCGCTGTGGTGCCGGACGTGAGTTTCAAGAGCGACGGCGGATTCGGTCCCCACTGGATTGACTCGTGCGGCAACGGTCGAAGCGCGATTCGCTCGCTTGTCGTGTTTGCGGGGCCGGCGGCCTCTAAAATCGCCGCGGCGCGGCAAATCCGCAGCGCGACCTCGCGTTCTCGCTCGGCCATGGTCCGCTCCAGCGGAAGTGCGACGAGTTGGCGCCGCAAACATGCGAGAAGCAACGCGGGCCACGCAGCATGATTTCCAACCTGAATCGCGATTACTTCGCCGTGTCGAAATTCGCGAAGCAACGTCTGGTCGAAATCGCGCGCCTCCTCTTCGATCTGCGCAAAAGTCCGCAGCACATCCCCCCTCGTATCGGAGATTGCGGCCCTGTGTTCGAAATGGGAGAGCGAGGCCCACGCCTCGACCAGGCTGTCGGGACTGGTCGATTTCATCCCTTGCGTGCGTGCATGAGCGCGCCTAAGTTCGCCACTCGTTTCCAAACATGAAAGCGGACATTCATCCTGAGTATTACGAGACCGACATCGCCTGCGCTTGCGGTGCTGTCTACCACACGCGCTCGACGAAGCGGGACATTAAAATCGGCATCTGTGCGGCGTGCCATCCGTTTTTCACTGGCGAACAAAAGTTCGTCGATACCGCGGGTCGCGTGGAGAAATTCGCGCGCCGCTATGGCAGCACGAAGGCCACTCGCGCCGGCGTGGCCAGAAAAGCCTAGCTCCTCAGCTTTCCAAACGGTGACCCCGAACGCTTTCGGGCTCGCCGTTTTTGTTTATGGACTTCAATTCGTTAATCGAGCGCAAGCGCGAGCGGTTCGAGCAGCTCGAACGCGAGATCGCCGATCCGGCCCTTTTCGAAAATCGGAAACGCGCCAGCGAGATCATGCGGGAACATTCCGGCGTGAAGCAGCTGCTCGCGCGCTGGACCGAGCTGGAAACGGCGCGCCAGCAGCTGGACAACAACCGGGAACTGGCGGCGTCGAATGACGTCGAAATCGCCGCCATGGCCGACGATGAAATTCCCGACTTGCAGAAACGCGTCTCCGACCTCGAGCGCGACTTCCAAATTGCGCTCTTGCCTCCGGACGAAAACGAGAATCGCGATGCGATCATCGAAATCCGCGCGGGTACCGGCGGAAACGAAGCCGCGATCTTCGCCGCCGATCTTTACCGGATGTACAACCGCTACGCGGAATCGGCCGGCCTCAAAGTCGAAGATCTCGAGTCGAGTCCATCGGAGCTGGGCGGGTTAAAAGAATCAATTTTCAAGGTTTCGGGCGAAAACGTTTTTCGCCAACTTCGTTTTGAAAGCGGCGTCCATCGCGTGCAGCGCGTCCCGGCGACGGAAGCGCAGGGTCGCATCCACACGTCCACCGCGACTGTGGCCGTACTGCCCGAGGCGGAGGAAATCGATCTCGAACTGAAACCGGAAGATTTGCGGATTGAAGTCTGTCGCTCCGGCGGTCCCGGCGGCCAAGGTGTGAACACCACGGATTCCGCCGTGCAAATTCTCCACATTCCGACCGGACGGATCGTGCGTTGTCAGGACGGGCGCAGCCAGCAGAAGAACAAGGAGAAAGCGCTCAAGATCATGCGGGCGCGGCTCCTGGAAGAAAAACAGCGCGAAGAGGAGGCGAAATATTCCGCGCATCGCAAGACGCAGATCGGCTCGGGCGGCCGCGAAGAAAAGATCCGCACCTACAATTTCCCGCAGAACCGGATCACCGATCACAGGATCGGCCTTACTCTTTATAATCTCGATCGCGTCATGGAAGGCGACCTGGCTGAGATGATTCAGTCGCTCCAGGTGGCGGATCTGCAGGAGCGACTGAAAGAATCATCGCTGACCGCCTGACGCAGTTCGATTGGAGGTTGGTTTCTCGACAGGACCGCCCAAGGCGGCACGGTATCCTCTTCAACATATCTGAGGCATCCCTCCCGGGAGGCTGCAACTCTAGTAGAATTGCAAGCAATAAAGAGAATAGCTCGCGATCGTAAGAGCGGTAATTAGGAGACCCACAAGTAACTTTCGGCTTGCCACAAGCCAGCGACTGCCGACAGCCATCCGAGGCTCGTTTGGTTTCTTCGCTTCAATCTCAGGCTGGAGACGGCGCATTTCCAGACAAGCGGCGCCCAGAATAAGCAGGAGCAAAATCAAATATGTCCCCAAATAAATCAAGTTTCCTGCGGTCAGCTGGTTAAGTTCAATGCCATGCACCGGAAGGAAACGGATATCCGAGAAGAGAACACAGATTATTCCTTCGAAAGTTATGGCTGCTAGTCCAACAATCAAAAACAGCAAGCGCGTATTCCTAAGGACTGATACCCACAAGAACAAGACAAGTGTGTGGTATAGGCACATAATGTGTAAGCTGAAGCTCCAATGTATCCTATAAACGAGTGCCATTAGAAGAGACGGAATCAGGTAAAGCACCAGGATAGTTCGCCCGGCATACCGCATGGACAAGGTGTTCATTAGCCCCACAAGAACAACTGGCAGCGCAGCCAGACCAACGGCAGCCAGAACACAAAAGCGCTGGGATTCGAAGATCGCCGCAGCGAGATCAGATATCTTCCAAGGTGTAGTGGAAGAGAAAGAGTCGTTTATGAAGGTGAAGAAGTGAATGGGGAAAACACTGTTGATCAGGTTGTGGAGGGGGAGAAGAGATAAACTCGACCAGGAATTCCGTGCGTAGAAGGCCTTCGCAATCTGGGCGACCGGCTGAGTTTGTGCCTGGGTTAGGCCGGCGTCGTAAATGTAATAGTAAAATAGCGGTTGCTTTGAGCCAACCCACTGGATGACCGCGAACCAGGCACCGATCAGCACAACTCCACCGAAACCAAACCAGGCGACGTCTCGGAAACGAGCCAGGCTTGGCCGGATCGGGTAATACACACAGAGTATTTGGAATAATCCCAAGCCAACGAGAAACGGCAGCACTGAACCGTGGAGGTAATAACTGGTAGCGCAGAGGCCGGCCTGAAGTAACGGACCTTTTCCACCCAGAAACAGAAGAAGGGCCAGCAGGAACGGATACAACGCCGAGAACTTCATCCACCCCCCGATGTTGCATAGGAGAATGAATCCGCTGAGAGCAGTCGACACTACGGCCAGGACAGCGCCGCGATAACCGAAGAGACGTTGGAAAAGTGGCACGATACCGAAAAGGTAAAGGTTATTCATGACCCACCAAAAACAATGGTAGAATCGTAATGCCATCGCGGGATAGGCATAATGATCCTCGGTCAAAGGAAGGTGGAATAACTTGAAGAAGAAAAGGATAAGGTATCCGCCCAGATGGGGCCGATCGTACAAGTCCATGTCTCGGTAGAATGGGTCTTGCGGGTAGTGCCGGTGGAGGTCAACAAACATGGCCTGATGCCACGCAAACATCTGGTCGGGGGGTGAGACGCCGCTCACGTTGAAAAGATCCCAAACCTCATGCGGCCCTGGATAAATCGCCTTGAAAAGGTGGAAAAGACTGATCTGTATCCCATAAAGGCAAAACAGCGTGAGCAAGGTAAGGTTGAAAAGGCGCCGTGCCTTACGGTCTACAATGCCGCGGGGTTGTTTTTTGAGAACACACCGGAAGAAAGCGAGCAGAGCAATGAAAGTGAAAAACGGGATGAGCCACATCTGTCTTGTGGCAGAAGCCACGTACGCGATGGTCGCGCAGGCGGCCATCCCGAATGCAGGAGCAAAATAGAACCGGCTATCGTGATCGATCCATTTGCCGAGGCATTCCGTAGCGACGACCCAACCTATGAGCGACATCAAACCGATTGCGATGAGCGCGAGCAGCTCCATTTGTGGCATTGTAGGCTCTCTAAAGAAAAGTCCATGCTCTAAAGCTGAGAGCGAATCAACGAGTTCCGTCGCGCACTGGCAGGGGCGAAGTTCATCGGGGTTTAACTTTAGTGCTCGATGACCGTCCTCGAAGTTTTGCAATCGACGACCGCTTATTTTAAGAAGCGCGATATCGAAAGTCCGCGTTTGAACGCTGAGCACTTGCTTGCGCATACGCTCAAGCGCAAACGCATCGAACTTTATCTCGAGTTCGAACGGCCCTTGGCGGAAACGGAACTGGCGCCCCTCCGTGAATTGGTCCGGCGTCGCGGCCAGGGCGAGCCGCTTCAGCATCTGCTCGGCACGGTGGAATTCGCCGGTCGCGTTTTTCTGTGCGACAAGCGCGCGCTCGTTCCGCGCCCCGAGACTGAGGAGCTGGTCGAGCTGTTGAAA
>DASVJK010000152.1:0-3026 GCA_036385955.1 Chthoniobacterales bacterium
CCTACGACGCCATGCCCGCGCCGCGACTCGTCGTCGCCGTGGGCGCATGCGGTTGCAGCGGCGGAATCTTCGGCGCCAATTACGCCAGTCTCGGGGGGGTGGAGCGGATTCTTCCCGTCGATGTTTACGTCCCTGGGTGTCCGCCAAATCCGCACGCCTTGTTGCACGGGATTTTGGTTGCGATCGGCAGAATGGCTGCATTCACCGGTCGGCCGAAATAGTTCGCGGGCGAGAACGCCTGCGCCACGCGGACGATTCGACCGTCGTCGGCATGATCTCCTCGTGGATCGCCACGAAATGGGCTCTGCGGCTCGAGTCATAAATCATGGCCCGCATACGAGCCGGCTCGCTCTACTGGTCGCGGCAATGGGTACCAGAATCCGCATAAGATCGCAATAACCCACAGGGGTTATCAGGATTGATGAAGCACCTAGTGACTTGTAGGTCGATCGTTGCTCGGACGATAGCTTCGGCGCCGTGACGACGATTCGGCCCGCGTAATGGATCGAATGCAACGTCTGCAATAATTCCACGCCATCCATATCAGGCAGCCAGTCTGCAACAATAAGGAGATCGTAGCCTCTTGGCTTCTGCCGAATCAGGGAAAGCGCCTCGCCGCCGGTGGCAGCAGCCGCTACTTCGCATCCGACGTCGGAAAGGAACCAACACACGAAGTCACGAAAGTAAGGATTATTATCGATGCAAAAAACCCCGCTGGGAACCGATCCGCGCGTGCAGGTCCCGCATCGCTTTGACGTGGCTGATCGCTCGTCGATCAACCATACAGAAGTGTGCCACAGTGTGGACATTGGACGAACATTCCAGCCAGTCGTTTTGCGCGCCCCGCCACGGTAACCTCGCCCGAGCACTCCGTGCATGCGTTCGCAAAACGTGGTGCGACGCTCCGCTTTCCCTCGGCAACGAGCTTATCGTGCATCACAAGAATATCCGGCGGCAATTTCCGCCTGAAGGAAATACCCAAAAACTCCAGCTTCGGCGGTCTTTTGGTGGAGTCCAGCTCCAGACTGTTCAAGCCACGCAGCGTTTGCACTAGGTCAATTCGATCGGCCTTAAACTCTGAGCCTTTCACATCGCCAACTTGCCGGCTCGAGCTGATTTGGTCATGTTGCCGCGCGGCCTTTGCGGGATCGCGTCCGCAGATGGGCCCGAGCAACATCGCGTTTCAATTGAATTTTTTTTCGACTGGCGGCGACGGCGTTGGCGGAGCCGTTGGCCGGCTCTTCTTCAGCCAAATACACAAAGGCGCCGCAGTTCACACAAACATTCAGAGTCTCGCTTGTTCGACGGAGGTTCGCCAGACTCCCGCTCGGAAAAGCGAGATGACAACTGCCGCAAACTCCGCGTGTGACCGGTGCAACACTTCGCTTACCACGGGATTTAAGGTGATCGTAATGAAGAAGGATTGAAGTAGGAATAAGCTCTCGGAGGGAATTGACCCGTTCCGCAGCCGCGATCCCTGAATGCGCTGGGTTCGCCTTTAAACGTCCGGCCGATGTCTCTAGCTCTGATAACTCACGAAGCCAGGTCGCAACCTTTTTGGACTGGGTACCATTCTTAGATCTTAGCATTTTTTGTTTTCCTCTCTGAATTCGGCGATCGAAAGCAAGTCGTGCATCGACCCGCGGGTGCACGTCCATTTATGCCAGCTCCACACCACGTTTTTTTTCGAGCCGCAGTCGTCATACCTATGAACCCTCATGCGAAGCAGCCATTCAGGTTACGCGGCGAATACCACCCGAACGTGCCCCGCAGGCCCCAGGAAAACACCAAGCCCGGACCGTTCATTTTCTGGGGCGGACTCCAACGTCACCTTTCCGTCCTCTATTAAATAAAACCAATTCGCGAAGTCGCCTTCGTGCAAAACAGTTTCTCCCTTTCTGAAATGCGTAGTCATGGCGCAGCCGGTAAGGCGCGCGAGATTTGTCTCGCTCATGCCCGCGAGAAATGGATGAAGAGCCACCCGCATAGCCAACTTTGCCGTTCGGAGGACCTTCTTTTCCCGAACGGTTCGCCTCCGAGAGACTGGACCGGACAATCGGGGCAATTCTCGAGAGGGATGTTGCATCACCTAGGAGCTAATGCAGCCCCCGTGCCGCCTCTCGCTGTAATCTATAAGATGTTAATTGCCAAGTTATTATGACGTTCATCAAACCCAGCTCCCAAGCAAGGTCGTAGTTTAAGGTGCAACAATTGCACTTGTAGTGTACGAGCTGTGCACCATCTTTCGACTTCAAATGGACGCGACCAAAATTCACATCCTCGTGCTGGACCGGGACCCGGCGTCCGCACGTATTCTGCGCGATTCTCTTGCTGCCGTTGGCTACCAAGTGACGGTTACCTCGAACGAGTCCGAAGCGCTGGCGCTTGCTGGACAGGAACTATTTAATCTCGTGGTGAAGTCGTTCGATGCTCAACGCATCGACGCTGTCGCATTGATGGACAAAATCCGGGCCATTACTCCGGACACGCAGTGCATCTTTATAAGCGAGAAGGGAACGATCCGCACCGCCGTCGATTCGATTCGAAAGGGTGCTTACGACTATCTATCAAAACCGATTAATTCTCAGCAGTTGATTGAGTCGGTCCGAAAGGCGCTCGAGTACCAGGCCCTCGTTGCGGAGGACCAACGGTTCAAGCTGCGGCTCCGCCGTCGTTCGGAGCCCGATATCTTTGCCGGCAGCAGCGCATCGATGCAGCAGGTCAGCCACCTCATTCAACAGATCGCTCCAACGGATGTGACGGTCCTAATTGAAGGCGAAAGTGGCACTGGGAAAGAAATCGTTGCCCGCGCCATTCATGAGAAAAGCCGCCGCCGTCCGCGCCCATTTATTGCCGTGAACTGCGCCGCTCTGCCGGACAATTTAATCGAGGCCGAACTTTTCGGCCACGTCCGCGGCGCATTCACCGGCGCGATCAATGACCGACCGGGTCGGTTTCAGCTCGCGCACGGTGGCACGCTTTTCCTTGATGAAATTGGAGACCTTTCGCCCAAGGGCCAGGCGGAC
>DASVJK010000153.1:0-13562 GCA_036385955.1 Chthoniobacterales bacterium
TTTCACCGAGCGTGGGACCAGCTTCGGTTACAACAATCTCGTGGCCGATTTCCGTTCCCTCTATTGGATGCGCGAAGCCGGTTACCGCGTAATTTTCGACGCCACCCACGCGGTGCAACGGCCCGGCGGAGCAGGGGATTCAACTTCGGGTGATGCCGCGCTCGCTCCGGTCCTGGCTCGCGCCGCGATCGCGGCCGGCTGCGACGGCATTTTTATGGAGGTCCACGATAACCCGGCGCGCGCCTTATCGGACGGACCGAATCAGATTCCGCTAAAGCAGTTGCCGAAGCATCTCCGCATGTTAAAGGCTATCCATGCTGCCGTTTCGTAGCGGTCGCGCCGGATTTTCGGGTGCGTCCTCCGCTTTTTTGCTCCTCGCCCTCTTGAGTTGCACCGCTCTTGCGGGCGAAAAAATCGCCAAGCCCGAGGTGCAGGCGAAGAGTAAACCGAAGGCGCGGCCCAAGCCGGAGGAAGGCGTGACCAACATCCCGATCGCGACCGGCCATGACGCGAAGGGGCTCGTGCTGCCGGATTACGATCTCAAGGGACATTTGCGCGGGAAACTCGAGGCGGGAGTGACGAAGCGCCTCGACGATGAACGCATCGAGTTCAGAGGCGTGAAGTTCACCACCTTCACTCCTGAAACTGAGACGCCGGACCTCGAAATCATCATGAGCACTTCGGTGTTCAATCTGAAAACGCAGGTGCTCAATTCCTCGGAGCGCACCACCGTCAAACGCTCGGATTTCGAGATTACCGGGGACAAGATGCAGTTCGAAATGCTCACACGGAAAGGTACGCTGGCTGGGAATGTGAAGATGGTGGTCCACGGCAAATCCCGAGTCCCGGGGAATGAAGGCGAATGAGAAAGCTTGGGGCGGCTGGTGCAGTTCTCTGCTTCGCATTGGTCGCGGGGATCGCCCGCGGCCAGGGTTCCGCGCCCGCGACGCTTTCGTCTCGAACCCCGAGCAAACCGTCTGAAAAAACTTCGCCTGCCAAAGCTCCCTCTGAAAAAGATCCGGCCGAAAAACCGAAGGACGCAACGAGCGCGGCGGCTGCACAGGAACTGATCGTTACCGAAATTTATGCCGACCAAACCGTCTTCGATTCGGCGAAATCGATCGGCATTTTCACCGGACACATCGTCGTCACCGACCCACGCTTTAATATCCAGGGAGACAAGTTGACGATCTTCATCAGCAAGAAGCAAAACGAGGGCTTCGAAAAAGCGATCGTCGAAGGTAACGTGGGGGTAGTGCGCGATCGACCCAGTGCCACCGGCGGTCCACCCGATCATGTGGTAGGCCGGTCTGACAAGGCGGTTTACAGTGCTAAAGATGGGCGTTTCGAGCTGACGGGTAATCCGCGCGTGCAACAAGGTCTCAACACACACGTCGCGACCAGCCCCGACACTGTCATGATTCTGAACGAAGCCGGCCAACTGGAGACCCACGGTCCGAGTCGAACGGAAATTCGCCAGGATCCCAAGGCCGCATCGCCAACGCCCAAGCCGTGATCCGCGAACCAGCACCCACCTCACCGGCAGTCACGCCTTCCACAAAGCCCGTCGAGAAGGAATACGTCCTGGTCACGGAGCAGCTCGTGAAAATGTACGGCGGACGCGCTGTCGTTAACGGAATCGATATCAAGGTGCGCGCCGGCGAGATCGTAGGGCTGCTCGGCCCGAACGGCGCCGGTAAGACAACGAGTTTTTACATGATCGTTGGGCTCGTTAGGCCAGACAGCGGTCGCGTCGTCTTCTCCGGGGAGGACGTGACGAATTATCCCATGCACAAACGCGCCCGGCTCGGCATGGGCTATTTGCCGCAGGAAGAATCGATTTTTCGCAAGATGACGGTCGAGCAAAACATCATGGCGATTCTCGAAACGCTTCCCCTCAGCAAGTACGAACGGCGCCAGCGTTGCGATCACTTGCTCCACCAATTCGGCATCGAACGGATCGCGAAAAACATCGCGATCACCTTGAGCGGTGGGGAGAAACGGCGGCTGACGATCGCTCGCTCGCTCGTTACTTCGCCAAGTCTGCTCATGCTCGACGAGCCATTCAGTGGCGTGGATCCGATCGCTGTTTACGACGTGCAGCAAATCGTGGTCAATTTGCGCAAATCCGGTCTTGCGATTCTAATCACCGATCACAACGTTCGCGAGACGCTCTCGATCGTCGACCGGGCCTACCTGATTTTCGAAGGCCGCGTCGAAAGCGAAGGCACGAAGGATTTTCTGATCAACGATCCCATCAGCCGCCAGTTATATCTCGGTGAACGGTTTCAAATGTAAGCGAAAGAAAAACACGTGATATCGACCAACGCCCATCCGAACGTCAAAGTCACCGGACGTAACCTCCAGATCACCGATTCGATCAGCGATTACGTGACGCGGAAAATTGAAGGCCTCCACCTCGATTACCCCAAGATCATTGAGGCGCACGTCATCCTGGAGGTCGAGAAATACCGGCACTCCGCGGAGGTCGTGCTCGTTTGCTCGAATCACATCACGATCGAAGCATGCGAAGAGACGAATGACATGTACGCCGCGATCGATGCGGTCGTGGACAAGGTCGCGCGGCAGATGCGGAAATATAAGACGCGCCTCATGCGCAAACACCGGCCGCGAAAAGACATCGTGCAGCATCTCGACGAGCAGGTGTTGCATCCCGAACCGACCGAAGATGACGAGCATCAGGAGCATGTCGTCGTCCGGACCGAGCGGCTTCCAGTCAAGCCGATGTTTGTGGATGAGGCGGTCTTGCAATTGGAAATGTCGCATCGGCAGTTTCTCGTTTTCTTGAATGCGCGCAGCTCGCGCGTGAACGTCCTCTACCGCCGGAAGAGTGGCGGCTTCGGCTTAATCGAGCCGACGGCGAATTGATCTGCCTCTGGGAACTCGCGTTTACACGCGAATGATCCCACGCTGAATAGCTCGAACCACAGCTTCAGTTCGGTCGGTCACTTTAAGCTTGTCGTAGATGCTCGCGACGTGTGTCTTCACCGTGCTCTCAGCCACGAAGAGCGCGGCGGCGATTTCCTTGTTGCTCCTGCCGGCGCTGATCATTCTCAGCACTTCGGTCTCGCGATCGGAGAGTGATGGTCCTGACATCGAGCGCTGCGCGAGCTCTGCGGCCACCGCGGGATCCACGAACGATCCGCCGGCGTGGACCTTTCGAATCGCGTCCAGCAGAACGTCGGCAAGTGTATCCTTGATCAAGTAAGCGCTCGCGCCCGCCGCGAGCGCGCGATGGATGCGATCATCTCCAGCGTAAGTAGTGAGCACAACGATTCGCGCATCAGCCGCGTGGTTGATAATCTTCCGAATTGCTTCGAGGCCGCCTAGCCGCGGCATTTCGAGATCCAGCACGGAAACATCCGGGTGGAATTCTTGAAAGCGGTCAACGGCTTCGATTCCATCTTTGGCTTCAGCGACCACCACCATATCGCCCGCGCGATTCAAAATGGAAATGACGCCGTCGCGCACGACATTGTGGTCTTCGGCGACCATCACCTGAATCTTTTTCATCGGTTTGGGCACGCGGAATTTCAGAGGGTCACGCCTGCGCAGACCGTCGTGCCCGCCTCAGGTTTGGCAATGATCTCAAACTGACCTTGCACGTGGCGCATCCGTTCTTCCATCCCGCGAATGCCGAGTCCAGGCGCACTTGGCATCGATCCATGGCCATTCTTTCCTTCGTCGTCACGTTGCAGTCGGCGCCGGTAATCGTCGACTCATTGAAGGAGCCGGAAGGCTGGCCCGATAATTTCAATTGCCAAGTCCGGTCGACGGAGGGCGGCGTTTCGGCTGCGATAGCCAGCCTCGCCGTCGCTAGAAGTGCGAAGGCGAGACAGTCGGCTGTTTTGCGGAATGAAGAGACGTGTGGTGGCAAATGTTTCATGCACCAACTGAACGCCAGCACAGGGCCGCTGAGCAAAACAGCAAGATATTGAATTTTCGCTCCACCAAATGGGGGAGGCGGCAAAAAGCGAGACAGAACCTGCTCGGCGCGATCAACAGTGGAAATTCCGCTCGTCCCGCGATAGATGAAGTGCGCCGATGAGCGACAAGCCGATAACGCAGGCGATTACTTCAGGAAGCGAACAGCGCAGAAACGTTCCGGTTGTCACCGTCGATAGTTTTTATCGCGCCCACGGAGAGAAGCTTCACCTAAAGCTCGAAGGAAAGCGGGTCGGTTTTCATCGGAAAATCCGCGAGCCTACCATTAACCGTCCCGGTCTGGCGCTCTCCGGTTTCTACAATTACTTCGCGGAAAAACGCGTCCAGGTCCTCGGCGCGGCCGAGCAATCGTATCTGAAAAGTCTTCGGCCGAAGACGCGCATCCAGCGGTTTCGCGCATTGTGCGCGCAAAAAATTCCATGCCTTGTCACTTCCCGGGGCGCCCACCTTGAGCCGGAGCTGTTGGCGGTCGCGGAAGAGGAACAGGTGGCTGTCTTCCGGACGCCGATGGTGACGATGCGATTTATCAACGCAGCGACGATTGCGATGGAGGTCGATTTTTCGCCCAGTGTGACCGAGTTCGGCAGCATGGTCGACGTTCTCGGCATCGGTGTTTTGATCCGCGGCCAGAGCGGGATCGGAAAAAGCGAATGTGTGCTCGGCTTGATCGAACGGGGCTACAGCCTGGTGGCAGACGACGTGACCCGGGTGACATCCCTGGAGGGCCGCGAGCTGATGGCGACCGCGCCTGAGTTGACTCGTTACCACATGGAAGTGCGCGGGATCGGCATCATCAACGTCGCGTCGATTTTTGGCATCGGCAGCATTCGAATCGAAAAGCGAATCGACCTCGTCGTGACCTTGCGAGATTGGCAGGAATTCGAGGAGGTCGACAGGATCGGGCTCGACCAGGGATATTACGAGATCCTCAAACTACAGGTGCCGCACATTACCATCCCGGTGCGGCCGGGCCGCGACATCGCACGCTTGATCGAAGTTGCGGCGATGGACCAAAAGCTGAAAGGTCTGGGGCGAAACAGCGCTGTGGAGTTTAATGACAAGTTACTCAATTTAATGGAGACGAAGGAAACTTGATGGGCCTTTTGAATCGGAGATCGGCGGGAACGGCGCGCGGGCAAAAAATTGAAAAGGAGATTACGGTTATTAATCGCCTCGGTCTGCATGCGAGGCCCGCGGCATTGTTCGTGCGCATCGCGAACCGATATCGCTCTGAAATCTGGGTGGAGAAAGAAGGCGAGCAGATCAACGGCAAGAGCATCATGGGTTTGATGATGCTGGCCGCCGGGCAGGGCTCAAAGCTGCTGATTCGCTGCGAAGGCCCGGACGCCGACAAGGCGATGGAGGAAATCGAAGATTTGATCAACCGGCGCTTCGACGAAGACTGAGCTTCGCGCTCCCTCTGCCGTGCTCCTGTAGGGCGGGGTCGCTGACCCCGCCGGATCGACCGAAGTAACGTCCTCAATCGGCGGGTCAGCGACCTCGCCCTACAGGAGAGCAACGCGGAGCTGAGTTTTCGCGCTTTAAGTGGGCTTGTCATCCGCTACTCTCGCTGCGGCATGAGTAGCGATAATGCGAAGCAGGAGACGCGATTCCAGGGCGTCGGGGTTTCCCCCGGCCTCGCCCGTGGAACGATCCATGTTGTACGCGACGAAGGCGACGAGGTCGCGAGGCATCGCATTCAACCAGCGGACATCCCGAATGAGATTGGGCGGTTCGAGACTGCGCTTATCCAGACGCGCGCTCAGATTCTTGAGATGCAAGAGCGGATCGCCGAATCGATCGGCGCGAAAGACGCCGGCATCTTCGACGCGCATCTGCTCGTAGTCGAAGACCGGACTTTAATCGACGAAGTCTTGCGCAAACTCGAGGCCGATCTTTGCAATGTGGAATTCGTTTTTCAGGAAGTGGCGACTCATTACGCCGATACGCTGAGCAAAATCGATGACCCGTACTTGCGCGAACGCGCGCTCGATATCCAGGACGTAACGCGACGCGTCATTCGAAATCTTCAGGGGAAGGCGCCCAAGTCATTTCTGGCGTTGACCGAGCCGCACATCCTCGTGGCGCACAACATCACGCCATCAGATACCGCCACGATGAACCGCGAATACGTACTGGGTCTTGCGACCGACCTGGGCAGCCGCACTTCGCACACCGCGATCATGTCCCGTTCGCTCGGGATTCCGGCCGTGGTCGGTTTGCACGACGCCACCGAAAAACTTGAGAGCGGCCAGCAAGTCCTCCTCGATGGTTACAGCGGCCTTCTCATTCTCGATCCGACTCCCGAAACGCTCTGGCACTACGGCGAATTGGAACACAGGAAAGAGCAGGTCGCCGAGCAGCTGACCGGCTTGCGCGAGACCAAATCAACCACGCGCGACGGTCGGCACATCGTACTCTCGGCCAACATCGAACTGCCCGACGACGTGGAAGCCGCTCCGCGTAACGGAGCGGAGGGAATCGGTCTTTACCGCACAGAATTCCTTTACCTCAATCGCACGACGCTTCCCAGCGAAGAGGAGCAATATGCAACCTATCGCAAAGTAGCGGAACAGGTGCGGCCGCATCCGCTCATCATCCGGACCTTCGATCTGGGTGGCGACAAGGTGGCAGGCGCGGTGGATTCAGATGATGAGTTGAATCCTTTCATGGGCGAGCGCGCCATCCGATTTTGTCTCGAGCATCTCGACATGTTCAAAGCGCAATTGCGCGCGATCATCCGCGCGAGCGCCGTCGGGAATGTAAAGATCATGTTCCCGATGATTTCAGGACTGGAAGAGTTACGCCGCGCGCTCGCCGTCCTGGAAGAATGCAAAGCGGAACTGGAGCATGAAGGTCAGGCCTTCAATCACGAGACGGAAGTCGGCGCGATGATCGAAATTCCGAGCGCGGCCATCTCGGCCGACAGGCTCGCGCGCGAAGTCGATTTCTTCAGCATCGGCACAAACGATCTCATTCAGTATGCGATAGCGGTGGACCGAGTAAACGAGCGAATCGCGCATCTCTATGAGCCGACGCATCCAGCGGTCCTGCGTCTCCTCAAGATGGTGGCGGATGCCGCACATACGCACGGTATTTGGGTGGGCGTTTGCGGGGAGATGGCAGGGGACCTCGCGCTCGTTCCACTGCTTCTCGGCTTGGGAATGGATGAACTCAGTGTGGGCGCGGCGCTCGTTCCGCGTGTGAAACGCGCCGTTCAAAGTCTCACACACACCGAATGCCAGCAGCTCGTCGCCGAACTCCTGGAACTCGATACGTCGTCAGCGATTCTTGGGCGCTGCACCGAAATGGCGCAAACGCATTACGCCGATCTGCTCGGATAACGTTGGCCGCCGCTTCGATTGTGAACGGTCCACCGCTGGGCTGCTTTTTATCCCGAGCCGCGCAGACGGCGGGGGACCTCACAAGGCGCTCTACCGCTTGCGCGCTATTTCAGGCGTGTCCGTTCAAGTCCCGCGCTATCTGGCTTTGGGTGAAAGAATCTACGGGGCGAGGTCCTTGGCCGTCTGCGCGGCTCAGGATGACGACCGAGCGTGTTGCTATTCGGTACGCGCAGGAACCTTGCCGCTTCTTCATTGAACATTGAACATTGAACGTTGGGCGGTCGGCGGTCGCAGACCGACGCTCTATTCTTCCTCGGTGGACTCCGGCTCAGACTCGACATCAGGCTTGATGCCATCCTCCTCCATCTTGCGGAGGACGTCGCTCATGTCGTCGACCTCGTCCCAAACTTCCTGGCTCACGTACATCGGCGCTTTCTGCTGTGTCGCCATCGCGATGCAATCACTCGGCCGCCCATCTAATTCGATAATCTTCTTCTGCTGCAATTCATTTTCCGCGCGGATGATCATTCGCGCATAGTAGGTCGCGTTTTTCAGATCGTTAATGATGACCCGCTCAACGCGCGCGCCGAGTGCGGTCATGAGGTGCCCCATCAGGTCATGGGTGAGAGGGCGCTCCTTCGAGACATCTCGCATAAACATCGTGATCGCGCTCCCGACCGTTTGATCGACATAGATGATGAAGACTTTGTCGTTGTTTCCGAGGAAAACCGCGCAGCCGCCGCTCGTCGGCAGGACCGCGCGCACATGGACCTCGATTACCGTCTTGTTCATCCGCGCAAACCGTATCAGTCCAGTCACGAAAAACAAGCGGGGTGGATCGCGCGCTCCGTCGCGCGATGCCAGGGAATGGCGGCGAAGCCGCGTGACGTCAGACATCGAGCGGCGGAGCGCGCGATCCACCATGAGATTTTCGCGATGCGTGCTTGCATGTCCGCAGCGGTGATTGAATATGCGCTCTGCGGCTGCCGCTGCGCACGAAAAAATGAAGACCGGGTGGGACGTTGACGCCGCTATTTCCACTTACAATGTCGATGGCTGGGGCACCGGCTATTTCACGGTCAACAGCGCTGGCAATGTCGAGGTGCGTCCCCTTCAGGAAAAAGGCGGTGCGATCGATATTCTCGAAGTCGTAAACGAAGCGCGCAACCGCGGTCTTGCGTTTCCGCTTGTCATCAGGTTTCAGGACTTGCTGCGTCACCGCGTCCAATCGGTCAACTGCGCGTTTCAAAACGCGATGGCGGAGTTCGGTTACAAGAATCATTACCGCGGAGTTTTTCCGATCAAGGTCAATCAGTTGCGGGAGGTGATCGAAGAGATCGTCGAGGCCGGCGAGGAGTTTCATTTTGGACTCGAAGCCGGAAGCAAACCGGAATTGGTCGCTGCGCTCGCGATGCATAAGGACCCGGAGAGCCTCATCATTTGCAACGGCTACAAGGACCGCGCTTTCATCCGCATCGCATTGCTTGGCCGCAAGCTCGGCAAGTCCGTCGTCATCGTGGTCGAGAAACTCGAAGAACTCGAGCAAGCGATCCGCGCTTCGAAGGAGGTCGGTGTCGAGCCGCACATCGGCATCCGCGTGCGCTTATACAGCAAAGGCTCTGGCAAATGGTCGCCCAGCGGCGGCGAGAACGCCAAGTTCGGTCTCGACACCACGAGCCTTGTCGCGGCGAGTGAGATGCTAAAAGCGGCGGGATTGGCGCACTGTTTCAAGCTCGTTCATTTCCATGTCGGCTCGCAGGTGCCGGATATTTCCACGATCAAACGTGCGGTGCGCGAAGCGGCGCGCTATTACGCAAAACTGTGCAAGCTGGGACATGAGCTCGGTTATCTTGATGTCGGCGGCGGCCTCGGCGTCGATTACGATGGATCGCGCAGCGATTTCGACAGCTCCGCGAATTATTCGCTCCAGGAATATGCGAACGACGTCGTCTGGAACATCATGGACGTCTGCGATTCCGAAGGCGTCGCGCATCCGGCGATCGTGAGCGAAGGTGGGCGCGCGATTGTCGCGCATCATTCGGTGCTCGTCGTCGAAGCGTTCAGTTCCATCGAGAAGACCGCGCCAAAACTCAAGGTCGAGATGACCGAGAAGGACCATAAACTGGTGCGCGACATTCTCGATGTGAAGCAACGCCTCAAGCGGGGCAATCGCCTCGAAAGTCTGCACGACATTCAACAGATCAAGGAAGAGGCGCAGCAGACGTTTAACCTCGGCCTGCTCGATCTGGAATCGAAAGCGAAGCTCGATTGCGTCTACTGGCAGCTCGCCCAACAGATCGTGAACATGCATCGCGGTTTGCGCTTCGTGCCGGAGGAAGTCAAAGAGCTCGAGACGTCGCTCGGCGACCAATACATCTGCAATTTCTCCGTCTTCCAGTCGCTCCTCGATCACTGGGCGCTCGGGCAATTATTCCCGATCATGCCGATCCATCGCCTCAACACGCCTCCCGATCGCAACGGCATGCTCGTCGATATCACCTGCGATTCGGACGGCAAAGTCTCCAAGTTCATCGACTTGCAGGATGTTAAGGACACCTTGCCGCTGCATCGCATCATTCCGGGCGAAATGTACTACCTCGGCGTCTTCATGGTCGGTGCCTACCAGGACATCATGGGGGATCTGCACAATCTGTTTGGGCGCGTGACCGAGGCGCACATCTTTCTCGACCCCGACGAAGAATCAGGTTGGTACATCGAGGAAGTAATCGAAGGCAGCACCATCGGAGAAGTGCTTGCCATGACCCAGTGGGACAAGGTCGAGCTAATGCGGCTGCTCAAGACGCAAGTCGACGGTGCAATCAAGAGCGACCGCCTCAAGCCGAACGACGCGATGAAACTCCTCTCGGATTACGAGCGTCTCCTGCAAGAGTACACTTATCTTTCGCTGACCGACACCAAACCCCCACCGCAGCCCGGGAACTGGCTTCCGCTGAGCTGACTTTATTGCGGCGGTCTAAGCGACCGAGCGGCTGCGACAGGTGAACAAGGAAAGGGAGTGGCTTTGGTTGGCTGTGACGGAAAAGTGAAGTTCACGTTTGATCTTTTTCAGCTTCAGCCGGTGGATCGTGCGCTCCGTCGCGCGATGTTTGCCTTGCCCCGAAAGCTTTCGGGGCCATTAGTTTGGCATCGAGCGGCGGAGCGCTCGATCCACTTCGCTGCCACTATTCGAGCAATACAGGTCGCTATTGCAGGTTGTAAATCTCGAGGAGACCGACTCCGGTGCCGCCGTTCTTTCCAGCCAGGATGGCAGTGAAAAGGCCGGGTGGAAGCGAGACCTCGATGCATGCTTCGGCCGGGTCAAGAGGGTGGATGGAAATAGCCCCGCAATTGTCATTGGAAGCCACCAGGGCGCCGTCGCTGTCACGGAGTTCGAGCGTCGGGTCGGCTAAGACTCCGCTCACGCCACTCGCTGCCAGTGAGGGACCGATCCCGAAGATTTCGATCTGGCTATTGGCTTCCCCGCCAAGGATGAATCCGCCGATCATGACGTTAGTCCCTGTGCCGACAAAGGCGCGCGTGCTGATATTAGCCAGTTGCGAGGCTGCTGGACCCAGGTCGTAAACTTCCACCAAGCCTACACCCGAGGTGTCATTGTTGCCTTTCACGATCGCCGTATAGGCGCCCGGATCTAGCGTTACCAGGATCGCTGACTCCAGGTCATTGGTGGGCGGGATGCCAGTAGCTATGATCGCTGTAGCCTGGGTGTCTCTCCAGTTGTCATTGGTGATCGTCGTAAAACCAGTTGGTCCGTGGAGTTCCATTACCGGATCAATTAGGACGTTGGGCACACCGAATTGCGCTAACGAAGGTCCGATGCCCCGCAGGAGCACCTGTTTCGGAGCGCTTCCCGTAATGATGAATCCGCCGATGCCAACTCTGTCGCCGGTCTGCACTAGCATGCGCGTCGATAGATTCAACGCCCGAGCCGGACTGGGCGAAAGTGTAGCGGTTGGTGTGGGCGTGAGTGTCGGAGTCGCGGAGGGGGAAGGGGTAGCCGTTGGAGTTGGCGAGGGGGTCCCTGGCACCGTTGCTGTGGGAGTAGGTGTCAGAGTAGCCGTTGGAGTCGGCGAGGGGGTCCCTGGCACCGTTGCCGTGGGAGTAGGCGTCGCAGTTGGGGTAGGTGTGGGCGGTGCGGGCTGCACCTCCAATGACCCGATATCGATGCGCCCGTTAAAGACGCGCTCATAAAGGGGGCCGCGTTGATCGTGCATAGGCGGCGGTGTGAAGCTCGGGTCGCCTGCGTCAATGGCCGGGCTGCCGGTCAGCAGTTCATGCGTGAAGGTCGGGCCGCCATTGCTCTGGAGCGGCCCGAGCATTGGCTCGGTGTTGATCTGATCGCCAGTCGCGGTCAAGAGTCCGCTGCCGTTGTCACTGCTGAGATTGTAGCCGCGCGAGGTAACCGTGCCTGCGTTATTAAAGATGTTAGGGCTCGCTGGCCCGGCCTTCTTCAGGATCGTATTCCCAATTTCCAGTATCGCGCTGTTATTGTTGGCGATGCTGCTGCCTGCTATCGCGTTGTTGCCGCTGAGGGTGCAGTGCTCGATCGTCACCGAGCCGTGGTTGCCCACACCGCCGGCGGCTCGGGTAGAATTGTTGTTGCTTAGAATGCTGTTGGTGATCGTCATCCAACTGCCGTTGTAGATGCCGGCACCGTCACCCCATCCCTCGAGATCATTGAGGCCAACGGCGCTGTTGCCGCTGATGGTGCTGCTGCCGATCGATACGAACACGCCGCGGTTGTAAATGCCGCCACCGTTGATGCCCGCTGAGTTGCCGCTGATCGTGCTGTCGGCGATAAACATCGTGAAGCCATTATTCCAGATACCCCCGCCGTCACCGAACGGGAACTGAGGGCCGTTGCCACCTGACACGTTGTTGCTCACGATGCTGTTGGTGATGTCCATCTCGCCACTATTCCAGATGCCGCCACCGGAAGTACCGCTAAAGCTCCCGACGTTGTTGTTGCTCACGACGCTGTTGCTAATCGTTAGGATCGCATGGGCGCCGTTGATGGCCTCGTTGTAAATGCCACCGCCAGTCGCGTCGGCGTGGTTGTTCCTGATAGTGGTGTTGATGACTGCCAGGTACGAGTCGTCGACGGAAGCGTAACAGCGAACACCAGAGCCGAGACAGCCCTGCACGACGCACCCATCAATGATAACCGTGGCGCGATCATTCCAGACCCCGGTCCCAGGGGTGCCGTTGCCATCGATCGTGAGGCCTTCTATCGTGACACTGTGGCCGAGCAGGACATGAAAAATTCGAAAATCCAGCGTGCCTGAGGGTTTTGTCACCGCCAGTTGATTAGCGCCGGGTCCGTCGATCGTGATGTTCTTATCGATCACAAGCTCGCCGCTGGTGAGCATGATGCTCTGCCCGTTGAGCGCGGGATCGAATTGAATCGTGTCCCCGTCGCTGGCCGCGGCGATCGCATCGCGGAGCGACCCCGCGCCGCTGTCCGCCGTGGTGGTAACGGTGATCGTGCCCGCGTGAAGGGTTTGGGTGCCGGCCATCATCGCGCACAGCAACGCGAAGAGTTGCAGCCCCCCTAGAGCGGGGAAACGGCGGAGGAGTAGGCGCATAACTAAAATGCTTCCTCATCGATTATCGCAAAATGAGTGAAGCTCCAAACACAAAATTCACAACAATCGAAAGACCGCTGCGGCGCAGGGTCATAATTGGGCCTGTTGCGAAGGTGTCTTGTCTCCAGTAGCGCTGAGAAACTTCGCGATCGCTTCCAGTATTCGCTGATCGACTTCCTCCTGCGTTTCGCCCGCCGCTGCCAGATGTCGTTTCGCAACCATTAATGAATGATCGCCGCCTTCCACGACGTGGATGAAGGTGGGCGCCTTCATTTCCGCGCGGACGCCCTCCAGAAGATCCAGCGGACAAAGCGAATCGCGGGTGCCTTGAACAAAAAGGATTGGCGTCTGCAAGGCTCGCAGAACTTTGTCCCGCAGCTTCGATCGATCGCCGCCGCCGCAAAGCGGGTATCCGAGACAAACGACACCGTCCACCTTTTCTTCGATAGAGACATGGCAGCCGATGCGCCCACCCATGCTTTTGCCGATCAGAATGGCAGCTCGACCTCGCCGCGCTTCGACCAGCGCCTGGCGATGTGCTGCGATCAACTGCGGCAACGGGTCCGGGCGCCTCCGTCCCTGCTGCATGTAGGGATAATCGAAGACTTCAACATCACCGATGGTCGAAAGGCGTTGCCTCCAGTGTTGC
>DASVJK010000154.1:0-7541 GCA_036385955.1 Chthoniobacterales bacterium
CGCGCTGTGTTCGACCGCGGTCGTGACGATGTGCTGTCGAGCCGGATCAAGCTGCAGCGCGGAATTTACCGCTGCATTATTGGACTCCGTGCCGCAGCTGGTGAAAACGATCTCGCCCGGCTCACACCCAAGGAGCGCGGCCACGCGCTCGCGTGCGAGATCGACCGCACTCCGTACTTGCGCGCCAAACCCGTAGCCGCTCGAAGGATTCCCGAAATATTTGGTGAGAAACGGCAGCATTTCTTCGATCACGGCTGGATCGAGTTGCGTCGTCGCGTTGTTATCGAGATAAATGATCTGCTCGCTGGAGATCATGGAAAGTGAGGAGCTTAATCCCCGGTCACCGCCGATGTAAAGCGCCGCGCTACTCCGGCGGCCTTGGTGCATTTCCCGGGTGCTGCGGCGCCCGGTGCGTGTAACGAAAGTAGAGATTGCGAAGATAGATCGGAAGGGGCATCGCGGTGCTTAACACGCCTACGGAATCCCGCTGGTAGATCGCAAAATAACTCAGCATCAGCAGGCTCCCAAGCGCGCTGCATTCCCAGAAACCAAATGGAATCACACTTTTTCGCGCCCGTTCTGAAGCGATCCATTGAATGAGAAAGCGCAGGCCGAAAACAAGGCTGCCGGTCAGTCCCACGATTTTCCACGGATGAATCACGATTCCGAAAAGATGCGTCTCGGCGAGAAAGTGGAGGCTGTTCATAAGGGAAAGACGTTCCGACAGATCAGCGCAGGCAACCAGCTTTTTGTCACCGCAAGGCTCACCACACTGCCTTTGTCTCGATCCCGCGCTTGATCTCAGCGCGGCGCGAGCGATGAAACGTCATGTCCGCTGCGAAAGTAGCCGCATGGCGAATCAGCCTCGCGAACACGCCGCCGCTTTAGCGGTGGTCGACGTCTTCCTGCGTAGGAACGCTGTCATCCCGAGTCGCGCTGACGGCGCGGGACTTCACAACTGCAATAGAGACTGCTTCAATTTGTGTAACGAAAACTGCACCTAAGAGGTCCCTCCATAGGGTTGGGATGACAACTGGTAACGGCCACGCAGGCCGCATCGCGACCTGTTCATCTTCGAAAATCCACCTAAGATTCCACCCACATGTCATCCATTTGGGATATCGCCAATCCTCAACTGCGCGACTTGGCCGTTTACGAACCAGGCAAGCCGATCGAGGAGACCGCGCGCGAGCTCGGCGCGGACGCCAGTAAAATTATCAAGCTCGCCTCGAACGAGAACCCGCTTGGTCCGTCTCCAAAAGCGTTGGTGGCCATGCGCGATGCTCTGGAATCGGCGAATCTCTATCCCGATGGAGGCGGTTATTATCTGCGCGAAGCGCTCGCGGCCAAACTCGGTCTCACCCGAGATCACATCATCCTCGGGAGCGGCTCGAATGAAATAATCGAGTTTCTCGGCCACGCCTTCCTTACTCGCGGGGACGACGTCATCACTTCGGAGCATGCCTTCATCGTCTACAAATTGGTCGCAGCGGTTTTCGGCGCGCGCACAATCGAAGTGCCCAGTCCCGACTTGCGCCACGATCTCGCCGCGATGATCGCCGCCATCACACCGAAGACGCGCCTCATCTTCATCGCGAATCCAAATAACCCGACCGGCACTCTGGTGGGCCAGGATGAAATCGACCAGTTCATCGAACGCGTGCCGGAAAACGTGGTCGTCGTTTTCGACGAGGCGTATTTCGAATACCTCGACGATCCGCCGGACACGCTGCGCTTCGTGCGTGCAGGTCGAAACGTTGCTGTGCTCCGGACGTTTTCAAAAATTCAGGGCCTGGCCAGTTTGCGCATTGGTTATGGCATCGCGCGGCCCGAGCTGATTCAGGT
Source organism: Chthoniobacterales bacterium (assembly GCA_036385955.1). GTDB lineage: Bacteria > Verrucomicrobiota > Verrucomicrobiia > Chthoniobacterales > UBA10450 > AV80. The sequence goes on from DASVJK010000154.1 coordinate 1,846, forward strand.
GCTGCAAAAAACGCGACAGCCGTTCAACGTCAACGGCATCGCCCAAGCCGCCGCGCTGGCCGGTCTCGCCGACGACGAACATCGGCACGAAACGAAACGCATTACGGACGAAGGCCGCGCCTATTTGCAGGAGCAATTCAAGGCGATGAATCTCCAATTCGTCCCGAGCGCAGCGAATTTCGTTCTCGTGAAAGTGGGAGACGGCGCCAAGACTTTTGGGAAGCTGCTCGAACGGCAGATTATTGTGCGCGCGCTGAAAGGTTACAATCTGCCGGAGTGGATTCGGATTTCGGTCGGCACGATGGAGCAAAATCGGAGATGCATCGCAGCATTGCGGGAAGTTTTGAACAGCCCGCCAGCGTGAGGGAGGCTGAGGAACGCGCGACGCCGCGTGACACGATCGCTGCGATCTCCACGCCGGCCGGCGAAGGCGCCATCGCCTTGATCCGCATCTCGGGCGAGGACGCGATTGGAGTCGCCGATCGCATTTATCGCAGCAAAGAAAAGCCATCGGAATTTCCATCGCACACCCAGCGACTGGGCGAGGTCTTCGAAGCGGATCGATTGATCGATCAGGTCATCCTCTCGGTCCATCGCGCGCCAGCCAGTTATACGGGTGAAGATCTGGTGGAGATCAGTTGCCATGGTGGAATTCTGGTGACGGCGCGCGTTCTCGAGGCCTGTCTGCGGGCGGGCGCGCGCTCGGCGCGGCCGGGCGAATTTTCCGAGCGCGCATTCCTGAACAGCAAGATGGATCTGACGCAAGCCGAAGCGGTCATGGATTTGATCCGTGCCCAGAGCGATCTCGCGCTTCGCTCCGCGAATGAGCAATTGGAAGGACGGCTTGGCTCCGAGATCAGAGCCATCCGCGCACAGCTGATTGAGATGCTCGCGCATGTGGAAGCCGCGATCGATTTTCCGGATGAAGACATCGCGCCGGATGAAGGCGGTAAACTGCGCGCGCGTCTCGATTCCGTCCGGCAGAAAATGCGCGATTTGCTCGCGACAGCCGAACAAGGACGAATCTTGCGCGAGGGAGTCCGCACAGTCATCTATGGCCCGACCAACGCCGGGAAATCGAGTCTGCTGAATCGACTTCTTGGTTACGACCGCGCGATAGTCAACGAAATGCCGGGCACGACGCGCGACACGATCGAAGAAGCGATAAACCTTCGCGGCATTCCGATTCGATTGCTTGACACGGCCGGCCTGCGCGATTCCAAGGATGAACTGGAACGCGAGGGGATCGCCCGCACCGAAAGATCGCTCGCAACCGCCGATCTGCTTCTTCACGTCCTCGATTGTAATGCGCCGAGGCCCGCCGGGTTCAACAAGCACTCGACAGATCAAATTGAGCTCGTGCTTCTCAATAAGAGCGATCTGCCGGAACATTCCGACTGGAAGCATCATGATGCGCTGCGGATTTCGTGCCTTGAAGAAAACGGACTGCACGGCCTGGAAGAGGCGATTCTTGCGCGCATTTCGGGGAACCATTTGCGACCTGAAAACGCTCTCGCGATCAACGCGCGACACCGTGATTGTCTCAGGCGCGCCCTCGATTCCTGTGAGTTGGCGCACGCCACGATGAAGGCCGGCATCGCGCCGGAATATATGACGGTAGATCTTCGCGCGGCGTTGCGCGCCGTTGGCGAGATCACCGGCGCGAACAACGTGGAGGAAGTCCTCGATTCCCTCTTCGCGCAATTCTGCATCGGCAAATGAGTGCCGCCGACACTTATGAACGTCTCGTTAGGCCGGTCCTCTTCTCTCTCGATCCCGAGACGGCCCATCATCTGGTGCTCGGCTGTCTCCGCGCCGCTTCACGTCTGCCCTTCGCGCTCCGCGCGCTCCACTCGTTTCAGCCGCCAGCAAAACCCAGAACAATTTTCGGCATCAATTTCCCAAATCCCATCGGCTTGGCTGCCGGCTTCGATAAAAACGGAGTAGCGCTGCCGGCGTGGGCGGCGCTCGGCTTCGGTTTCATCGAAATAGGCACCATCACGGGGAAAGCTCAGCCCGGAAACCCAAAGCCACGGATTTTCCGGTATCCACAGCAGGAAGCGCTGATCAATCGACTGGGTTTCAACAACGACGGGGCGGACGTCGTCGCGACCAGGCTGCGCTCGTTGCGGAGGATTGGCCGCTGGCCCGCAATACCGGTCGGCATCAACATCGGAAAATCGAAGATCACGCCGATCGAGGAAGCGGCGGACGATTATCTTTACTCCTTCCGGCTGCTCCACGAGTTCGCTGATTACATCGTGCTCAACGTGAGTTCGCCGAATACTCCCGGTCTGCGCACCTTGCAGGAACACGACGCCCTCGAACAATTGCTGCGCGTCATTCACAAGAAAAATCAAGTCACGCGCAAACCCGTTCTGTTAAAAATCGCTCCCGATCTTTCGTTGTCTGATCTTCATCAAATTGTCACGACGTGTGAAGAAAACGGCATCGCCGGAATCATCGCGACAAACACCACGCTGGATCATGCCGCGATTCCCACGCCAATCGATCAAGCGGGCGGCCTGAGCGGTCTGCCCCTGCGAGAAAAATCGACCGAGTTTGTGCGCGCGATCACCGCCCATTCCCAATTGCCCATCATTGCCTCCGGTGGAATTTCCGACGCGGCTGGCGCTAGAGAAAAACTCGAAGCCGGCGCGCAGCTTCTCCAGATTTACACGGGCTACATCTACCGCGGTCCCGGACTAGTGCGCGAGATCGTGGAGGGTTTGTAGGGCGGTAATTATAGGGCAAGCGCTCCGCTTGCCGGGTTCCTAGATCACCGGCTGACCCACTTGTCGTCTTTTCCGGCAGCGACCGGCAGTTCGTCCGTCATAAACTGGGTTTTCCCGATCACGCCCCACATTGGGACACCGGTCGCGGCGTGCCATTTCTTCGCCATACTTTCGCCGGTATGGCAGCCCCAGCTCTTGATATTGGCGCCCCGCGCAAAAATTCGACCGTTGATTTTCTTCAAGTCGTCTTCGTGCAGCCACGATTTGCAGGCGCTCTCGATGTTGCTGCTGTAATCGAACATGAAGCACTTCGCGTTTGAATGACCGAAGTACTCGAAGTCGGCGATTTTCACGCTGTCCCGCGCCTGGCCGCTATTCAGGTAATTGATCACGTCGTCGCCTTTCCGAAAGTAGACCAGGTTCAGGTTATACTTGTCGCGCACTGTGCCGATGAGGCTGATCAAGTCCTGCTTGTCCTGCACCGCGCGATCTTTGTAGCCCTGGGCATAAACCAGCCAGGTGATCCTGGCATCTGGGGCCTGGGCGCGAATCTGCTCGGTCCGGACGCGCGCCGCGTGGATGAAATTCGCCCACCAATGATCGTGCGGCTGGGCTTTATATTTCTCCCATTGCATTAACGAAGGCCCGCCAACCAACAGGACGTATTCGCCCTGGGGTGCAGCGGGTGCGAGGGACGCGAAGAGCAGGCAAAGCGGCAAGAGGAGGAGGAGTCGTTTCATCGAAATGAGCAGGGAGCACTATTTATGCTGGGGACGGGATGTGCGCAAGCGATACAGCGTTGGGCATCCCAGGGGCCCATTACAAAGCGGCGTCGCGCTCGCCGCGAACCAGATCGTCGAAGGTTTGGCGTTCACGGATGAGAGCCGATTTTTCACCACTCACGAGGGCTTCGGCGGGCAGCGGCCGTGAATTATAATTCGAGGCCATCACAAAACCATAGGCGCCCGCGCTCATTAGCGCGGCGAGATCTCCCTCTTTCATCTCCGGCAGCTTCCGGTCTTGCGCAAAAAAATCGCCGCTCTCGCAGACCGGTCCGACGACATCGACCGCATCCCATGTCGTATCGCCTGGCTCCCGGACTGGCACGATCTCGTGGTAGCTTTGGTAGAGGGCGGGCCGGATCAAGTCGTTCATCCCGGCGTCGACGATCACGAATTTTTTGTGCTCGGTTTGTTTGATATAACGGACGCGAGTTAGGAGGACGCCGGCATTGCCGACGAGCAGGCGGCCAGGCTCGAGCAGAACGCGCAGTCCGATTGAACGCAATGGCGGCGAGATGGCGGCAACGTAATCGTGGATCGTGAGCGGGAGAATAGTCGTCGCTCGCACGCGATCCTTTTCGCTCCACCAATCGCCGCTGCCGCTGGCAAACGACGATTCGTAAACAATTCCGATGCCGCCGCCGACGCTAAAGAATTCAAGAGGGTGCCGTTCTCTTAACCTCAGAATCAGCGGCGTTATTTTTGTAATCGCTTCAGCGAATGGCGCCGCCTCGGTAATTTGCGAGCCGATGTGCATTTGCACGCCGCGGATCGCGATGTTCGGCATCTGCGCCGCCCGCTCATAAACTTCAGCCACACGGTCCAGGGCAATGCCGAACTTGTTTTCGCTGCGTCCGGTCGAGACGTAGCGATGTGTTCCGGAATCGACGTCGGGGTTAACGCGCAACGCGATCGGTGCGCGCATGCCTTTGCTCCGTGCGATCCGATCGATGTAAGCGAGTTCCGCTTCGCTCTCGACGTTGAAACTCAAGACGCGCTGGTCGAGCGCATACTCGATCTCCTCCTGCGACTTCCCGACACCAGCGAAGATGCAGCACCGCGGATCGCCGCCGGCCGCGAGAACGCGAAAGAGTTCGCCGCCGGAAACGATGTCGAATCCGGCACCTTCCCGCGAAAGCAAACTGAGGATGGCGCGATTCGAATTCGCTTTGACCGCGTAGCAAATCAGGTGATCGATCTCGCTGAGCGCCGAATCGAGTCTTCGGTAGTGATCGAGAATCGTGCCGGCACTGTAGACGTAGAGCGGCGTTCCATATTTCTCTGCGACGCGTTCGAGATTCACGCCTTCGCAATGCAGGCTGCCGTCGTGATAACGAAATGAGTGCACGCGTCAGGGTCGATCTTGGCGCTCTACCTGATTGATTTCGGGCGGAACAATGAAATCAATGAGACGATGATCAAAAGCGCACCAAATGTGCAAACGATTGCCGCGCCCGAGGGCAAGTCCCACCAGAACGAAAAGAAGAGCCCGCCCACGCCGCCGATCAACGCGATGAGCCAACCAATCAAAAGCCTCCGGCCAAGCGAACCGGCGAGATTGATCCCGCAAACGGCAGGCACAATCAGATAACTGAAAACGAGCAGCACGCCGGCGATGCGAACGAAACTCGTGACGACAAGGCCAAAGGCGGCATAAAAAAGAAAATCCCACCAGCGCACACGCAAGCCTTTCTCATAAGCGCCGTCGCGATCATAGGAGACAAGCAGAAAATTCCGGCGCAGGACGAAATGTAGAATGCCGACGATCGCGAAAAGTCCAAAGCACTTCCAAACCTCCAGAGGGGTCACGAGGAGGATATTTCCCACCAGCATCTGTTTGATTTGCTCGTCGCCTTCGGCCGCGCGGCTCAACAGCAAGACCGCGGCGGCCGCCGCCACGACGTAAGCAATACCGATGACCGCTTCCTGCGGAACCTGACTGGTCCGTTTGCCAGTGACGGAAAAAATCGCGGCTCCCACCAGAGTAAATCCGAGAGCGATCGCAAAGGTCGCCGGGCTCTCGAGGTTCAAATGGAATAAGACAGCGACGCAAATTCCCATCGAGGCCATCTGAGCCATCGCAATGTCGATGAAGATGATGCCGCGCTGGACGACGTGCAGGCCCAGATAAACGAGCAGCCACGGCAAGAGCACACAGGCCACGATGGGCCAGAACATT
>DASVJK010000155.1:0-4664 GCA_036385955.1 Chthoniobacterales bacterium
ATCTGGGAAGCGCGCGACCTCGCGGTAACCTACAGCGCGGCGTTATGGGCGGCACGGCGGTGGTTCGACGAGCAGCCGGCGTTGCGCCAGCGCATCGACACCGTGCTGCGCGACATCTACCGGCACTTCGGCTTGCGTGCCCGCGTAGCCGCGCCATTGGCAGGCCGCTACATCCACCGCCAACTCCGGCGCGAAGACGAAGGCTTGCGCACCGGCTGGACTTACGAGCCGCCGACGTTCTACGAGAAGACCAACCAGCCCACGGCCAGGGACCATTGCGCTTTACCGAATGCCCCGACCAACAGGTGATGACGAACGCCTTTCCTTTCCTCGACAGTGCCCACGTGGGCGAGGACGACAGCGACGAACAGGTATGTCCTATGCTCGGCGCGACAGAAGCGCCGCCTCTACTGCAGCGGTCGCCACGGAATACCTGCAAGCATCACGAGCAGCGAGATCGTGTAGGCAATGGCTGCGCCACGGTATTTCATCAGATCAGTGCGGGCTTTGCGCGAGAGGGCGCCGCCGACGTGCGCGCAAACAACTGCCAGAAGCATAAGGGCACTGTGGGAGGCGAACGTAGTGCGCAAGGTGGGGCTCGCGCCGAAATAGAGCAGCAGGCCCACTAGGAGTTCGATATCCATCGCGATGACGAAAATCACGCTGAACCGTCGAAGATTTGGACTCGGCGGCTTGGTCCCGCTCCAACCGGAGAACGCGACGAAGATCGCCGCGACCGCCGCGGCGAGAACAACCCAACGGAACAAGCCATGAAAGCCGAGTAGATTAGGATGGAGATTTTGAAGCATTCACGAAGTGTCTCGAATCGCCGGTCTCAAGTCGAGCCTCTCTTTTTGCCCGGGTTCTCGGCCAACTGTTTGTCAAGCTGTTTGTGTTAGTTTGTGTTACTCACAAAACTCACGCAACCATGAAAGATCCCATCGCGCTGTTTCAAACCTGGCTGCAGGAAGCAGTCGATGCCGGGTTGAAAGAACCCTCGGCCATGACGGTGGCGACGGTGAATCCCGATGGCCATCCGGATGCCCGAATGGTGTTACTTAAAGGTGTGGACGAGCGTGGTTTTGTTTTTTTCACGAACATGGAAAGCCCGAAGGCGCGGGCGCTGCTGCGCGATTCGCGCGCGGCACTCTGCTTTTATTGGATGCCGCTCACTAAACAAGTGCGCATCCGTGGCCGCGCCGAAGTTCTGAGCGACGGGGAGGCCGACGCTTATTTTGCCACGCGTACACGTTTGAGTCAGATCAGCGCGTGGGCTTCGAAGCAGTCCCGCCCAATGCGGAACTATTTTGAATTAGAGGCGGAAGTTGCCAAAACCGCGCTTCGCTTCGGAGTCAGCAAAGTGCCGCGGCCATTATTCTGGTCGGGCTTCCGTGTCGTGCCAGCAGAGATTGAGTTTTGGACCGAAAAACCGTTTCGCCGGCATCAGCGCATTCTCTACACACGTGAGGCCGATCGCTGGCAGATGCAGTGGCTGTATCCATAAAAGGTGCGCGAAAGGGGCTCGGCCATGTGTTCCCAATCACCTCCGTCCGTCGAACAAGATTCGACGAGCAATTGGCAAGGAACGGAGAGCGTTGCCATCTCATCCGAATCTAATTAACCGTGAGATGATGAAGACGACGCCCTCACCTGAGTTAAATAATATCGGTTCGCGAGTGGGGAATCGAGCGGAGCCGGTCGACATCTGGAAAGCGCGGAATTTTATCCACGAGCATTCGGATGAAGAGCTTTCGCTGACCCAAGTGGCAAAGGCGGTCAACATCAGCGGGAATCATCTGAGCGAGAAGTTCAAGCGGATGACCGGGGTTAACTTCGTCGAATACATTGCCCGCACACGTTTCGAAAAGGCGCGTGGTCTTTTGCGCGATCCGAATCTTCGTGTGAGCGAAATCGCATTCGCAGTCGGATTCCAATCGTTGTCGCAGTTCAATCGTGTATTCAAGAAATTTTCCGGGAAGTCTCCCACTGAATACCGAGCTGGCGGGCGCCAAACGGAAACGGCGCCGACGAGGGCGAATTGCATGAAATTAGCCCCGAAATTTTACCTGTAAAAATGCGTAGCCAGTCGAGCGCGCTTCAGGTAAGACTTCGCAGCGTGTGGTATCCGAGGTTAACTAGATGGTTCCGCGGCCAGCGCGAAAAACTCTGGTGGGTGGCCGGAGGCGGAGCGGCGCTTAGCGTAATTCTGCTTTCTTGCAGTAACTTCGAAACAAACCGCACCATTCTTTCGCCGCCGAGTATCCCCGGCGCCGAGTTTGTCGGATCCGAAGAGTGCGCAACCTGTCACGAGGCAATCACGCGTGATTTTCGCACTGCGACACACGCACGCTTAAAGGCGCCTGGCGACAACGCCAAGAACATGGGATGCGAATCGTGTCATGGACCGGGAAGTCTTCACGTCAAAAGCGGCGGCGCGTCGCACACAATCGTCAACCCGCGCAAGTCGCCGCAAACTTGTTTCCAATGCCATATGGAGGTGCGGGCGAAATTCGAATTGCCTCATCACCATCCGGTACTCGAGGGGAAAATGAGTTGTGCCGATTGCCACAACCCGCACAAGGGAGACGCGATCAAAGGGGGCGGAACGAATCTTCCACAGTCGCTCAAGGGAGGTGGCATGGGCTTGTTGAGCCAAAACGAAACCTGTTTCCAATGTCACGCCGCGCAACGCGGCCCATTTGTGTTTCAGCACGAAGCGCTGCGCGAAGGTTGCGTGAGCTGCCATTCGCCGCACGGGTCGGTTAATCAGCGGATGCTAACGGAACGGAATCAGACCTTATGTCTAAAGTGCCACTTCCAACAGCAGACAGCAGCCGGGCGACTCTATATTGGCGATTCAGACCACACAACACGAATGCCACAGGGAACATGTTGGTCGGCGGGGTGTCACGAAGCCGTTCATGGGTCTCAAGTGAATGGACATCTCAGGTACTAGAGGGGTCCTTATGAATATCGCCTCCTGCTTGCGAATCGATGAACGACGACTTGGCAGATCGTTTATCTTTTTTGTCTGCGCCGCGCTCTTTGGGGCTTATTCGCTCCGCGCCGGAGAAACGTCCGATGCGAAATCGACCACGAGTGCTTCGACGGAAGAAGAGTCGACGGAGTACAAGAACTGGATCGAGCTAGGCATTGGGGGCCTCATTATAAATGGCGACGCCGCCCAATTTAAACAAGAGCACAGGATGTCGGGTGATGTCTTTGGCGGAATTCAGGATCTGCATTACGAGCAAGCGGTGGGCAAGAAGGGACAGCTTTCGATCGATGGGCATGCGATCTTCGATAACCATGATTATGACGTGAGAGTGGAGTTATCTCAGCCAGACCTGGGTTATATCCGCGGCGGTTATACCGAGTCTCGTAGTTGGTATGACGGCAACGGTGGATTTTTCCCGGTGAACGGCCAATTTTTTCCACCGCCGAATCAGGAAATGACGCTGGATCGCGGCGAGGCATGGGTCGAACTCGGGCTGCGCGCGCCGAAGCTGCCGGAAATCACGTTGCACTACTCGCATCTGTGGCGCGACGGGCAGAAGGACTCAACCATCTGGGGCGACACCACTCTGACGGGTTTGCCGCTGCCGCCGCCATCCAGCCGCAACCCAACACGCAAGATCGTGCCTGCTTTCCGTGACATTAATGAAACGCGAGACATTTTCTCCGCGGATATTTTGCAGACGTTTGGCAAAACTGATGTCGGCTTGGGAATGCGCTATGAACACAGTGAAGTGGACAATCGGTTGCAACTAGAGCGGGCTGCGGGCCAGCTTCCGCCGTTTGTGGCAGCACCCGGGGCGCAGCGCTTTATCACTCAGAACGACAAGAACAACCTGGATTCCTTTAACGGTCACGTTACAACCGAGACCCGATTCAGCGATTCGCTCTGGTTTACCGGCGCCTACTCCTATTCCACCTCGAACAGCGATATTTCCGGCACGCGAATTATCGGGCCAGGTTACGATTCGATGTACGGCGATCCGATTCTGACTCTGCAATCCAACGATCACGGCATTCTCAATTTGAGCGGGGTGTCGCAAGTGGATGAGCACGTGGCCAATCTCAATCTCATGTGGTTGCCGGCGAAAAACCTGACTGTTCTGGCGGCGTTCCGTTATACGCACGAAGATAAGGACAGCGCCTCCACTTTTCTCGACACCAATACAACCGCCAATACTCCTCCTTTTACGCCCACCAATCCGGCGGGCGGTTTCCACCGGACTACTACTCCAGTGATGCGAGCCGCCGATACCGCGGACGCGTTCAATAATTTCGCAGAAACATTGGAGTTGCGTTACTCCGGCATCACCAACTGGCTCTTCTATATGCGGGGCGACTGGGAAGAAGAAACCGGTACCGTGCACGAACACGAAGTTGTCGGCCCAACCGATCAAGGCTCGATGAACAAAGACACCGACCTGCTTTCGCAAAAATACACTGCTGGCGTCAATTGGTATCCGATGGCGACGCTGAACATGGCTGGGCAATACTATCATAAAATCGCTGACTACAATAACGACTTCAAATCCGAGCTGGCCGTGCCGCCGGTTGCAAGTTCGGAAAGGAACGAACGATTGCTTAGCCAGGAATTGGACACTGATGACGTGAACTTCCGCGTGACCTGGCGGCCGAAAATTCCGGCGAAG
>DASVJK010000156.1:0-5653 GCA_036385955.1 Chthoniobacterales bacterium
GTTGCGTTTGCAGATCCGAGTCACGCGACCACGACCGTAAGTTTCACCCAGGCTGGAGCGTACACATTCTTGCTGAGCGCAAATGACGGCGTGCACACGGTCGCTTACGACGCACTGATCGTTCACGTCACCGGCCACGCCACCATGGGAAACATTTCCACTCGCGTGGATGTGCGGAGTGGGCAGGGTGTTTCGATCGGCGGGTTCATCATCGCGGGGACCGCCGCGAAGAACGTGATCGTCCGTGCGATGGGACCATCACTGGCCGATGCCGGCGTGCAGGGTTCGCTCGCCGACCCGACGCTGGAGCTGCGCGATTCCAGCGGAAACCTGCTTCAAGCCAACGACAACTGGAAAGAAACGCAGGAACAAGCCATCCGCGACACGATGCTCGCACCCATCAATGATTTGGAATCGGCCATCGTCGCTTCCCTCCAGCCCGGCGCCTACACCGCAATAGTGAGCGGAAAGAACAACACGAACGGCATTGGACTTGTCGAAATTTACGATTTGCAGCGAGCGCCGTCCTCGAAACTGGCGAACATCAGCACTCGAGGATCGGTCGGCACCGGCGAGAACGTGATGATCGGCGGATTGATTCTCCTTGGACCCGATCCGGCAAGAATTCTCTTTCGTGCGATTGGGCCGTCATTGGTTGGGGCAGGCATTCAGTCGGCCCTGGCCGATCCGCAGCTCAACTTGTTCGACGCGCAGGGAACGACAATCGCAACCAACAACAATTGGAAGGACTCGCAGCAGGCGGCCATCGAGGCCACGGGCGCCGCTCCAACGGATGACGCCGAATCAGCGATTCTCGCGGACCTTAACCCCGGGAACTACACCGCGGTCGTGAGCGGCGGGACGGGTACCGCTCTGATCGAAGCGTATTATCTTCAGTAACAGAACCGACCGGGCATTCCTTCGGGGTTGGCGCATCGCCAGCGTTCCACTAACCTCGCGACATGGAGAACTCGAAGGCGCGAGTTTGGAAGAAGATCGCGTTGTTTTACACGCTCACGTTGTGCTTCAGCGTCGCGTTCGATGCGTTCGTTTTGCACGCCGGGAAAATGGATGCGGGCAATCTGCTTTACGTCACTGGCTCAATGTGGAGTCCCGCGCTCGCAGCTTTTGCGACGAAAGCGATCTTCGGCGAGAAGATTCGCGATCTGCCTTGGAAATGGGGAGCGTTTCGTTATCCCTGGCTCGGCTACCTCATCCCGATTGCTTACGCGCTGCCAGTGTATCTGGTTGTCTGGTTCGGCGGGTTTGGTGAATTCGCTGATGCGGATTTTGTTAAACGGACCGCGGAGCAATTCAGCTGGTCGAACTTTCCCCCCGGACTAACCCTCACCCTTTTCGTTTTGCTAACGGCGACGCTCGGGCTCGTGGGCAAGACGTCACGCGCTCTTGGCGAAGAGATAGGCTGGCGCGGTTTTCTTGTGCCGGAACTCGCGAAGGTGGTGGGTTTCTCTGGAGTAGGAGTCATCAGCGGTTTGATGTGGGCTGTTTACCACTTCCCGGTCCTGCTCTTTGCTGACTACAACGCAGGAACGCCCGCGTGGTATGGCCTGACCTGCTTTACGGTCATGGTGGTGGCCGACAGCTTCATCCTTGCCTGGTTGACGCTGCGATCCGGGAGTCTTTGGCCAGCGGCAATCTTCCACGGCAGTCATAATCTTTTCATTCAGTCGATCTTCACGCCGCTCACGCGAGACACTGGTCCGACCAAGTACATCATCGACGAGTTCGGGATAGGGCTCGTTGTTACGATTACGATTGCCGCGATCGTGCTCTGGCGGAGATCACGCTTCTGGCCGCCACCTACTTTCCGATGAGAATCAGGATGCCGGCGATGAGTGCCAGGATCGGAAGGAGTATGGCGGCGGCGCCCAGGCTCACGCCGAAGATGCCGATGATGCCGGCGAGGATGAGATAAATGGCAAGCACGAGCATGCCGATGTTCTTTGTGATCATGGGGCGATCTTGAACGGATGGAGTTGGTTGTCACGCGCAAAAGGTTGTCCGCGAAGCAAACGACGAGGATTGGTGAACCTTGGTGAACGTTGTGCGGGGAATCGGAAGGAAGCATAATCAGGTTATGAACATCTGGGTCGGCACGTCGGGTTTTCAGTATTCGGGGTGGAAGGGGACATTCTATCCGGAGGATTTGTCCACGGCAAAGATGTTGTCGTTTTACGCGGAGCGGTTAGCGACGACCGAGATCAATTACACCTTTCGGAGGATTCCGAGCGCGAAGACCATCCAAGGCTGGTGGGATGCAACGCCGGAGAGTTTCAAGTTTAGTCTGAAAGCGCCACAAAAGGTGACGCACTTCGCGAAGCTGCGCGATTGCGGCGACACATTACGTTACTTCTATCGGGTCATCTCGGATCTGGAGGCGAAACTGGGCGCAGTGCTCTTTCAATTGCCGCCCGCCTTCAAGAAAGACGCATCACTTCTTGCGGCATTTCTCGACGACATTCCAACCGGAACGCAGGCCGCCTTCGAATTTCGTCACGCTTCCTGGTTCGACGACGAAGTCTTCGCACTCCTCAAGAACAAAAACATTGCGCTCTGCATCGCTGACGGTGAAAAGCTCGCCACGCCGATTGTCGCGACCGCTGATTACGGCTACCTGCGCCTGCGACGCGAGGACTACCAGGCGGCGGACGTTGCTCGATGGGCGGAAACGATTAGAACGCAGAAAGACGGCTGGTCAGATGCTTTCGTCTACTTCAAGCACGAGGAAAGTGGGATCGGTCCGAAGCTTGCCACGCAACTCCTCGAGCTTCTCGGAAAGACTTTCTCCTAGGCCGCAACGCGCCGCTTCTGTTTCACCAGGGACGAGGTAGAACGGCTGGCGGGTCGAGCGCCATTTCGCTTCGGCTTGAGCGATTGATTTCGGTTCAAGCTTTCCTGAAGGACCTTGACGAGGTCAACCACGTTGGTAGTGCGCACGGCCGGAGCGGGCTTGCCCGCGATCTCCTTGTGCTGCGCTTTCTGTTCGATGATCTCCATGACCGCTGTCCGGTATTCGTCGCGATACTTTTCTGGCTCCCAGGAGACGGACATGCTGTCGATGAGCGATTGCGCCATCTTCAACTCTTTCTCGGTGATTGCGCTGACCGGTCCATTCTTTAGTTCCTCGGGGCTCAGAATCTCGGACGCGAAATGCATCAGCTCGAGAATCAAAAAGAGTCCATCAGGTTTGACCGAAGCGAGGTGCTCACGATTGCTGATGACCACCTTGGCGATTCCGATCTTCCCGGTGCCGCTCAGCGCTCGGTGCAAGAGTGCATAAGCTTTTTCGCCGCCCTTCTGCGGTTCCAGGAAATAGGGCTTGTAAAAGAACTTGGGATCAACCTGCCCGAGATCCACGAAGTCCGTGATGTCGATGGAATGAGTAGATTCAATCCGCACCTTCGCGAAGTCCTCTTCCTTTAGCACGACGTAGCGGCCCCGCTCGTACTCGTACCCTTTCACGATCTGGTCGGCGGAAACTTCCTTGGAGTCTGCTTCCGCGACCTTCTTATATTTGATCGGACTGAGATCGGTGGATCGAAGCTGTCGAAAGCTGAGCTTCTCTTCCTTGGTGGCCGGGTAGACGGCGATGGGGATGTAAACGAGACCGAAGCTGATGCTACCTTTCCAAATCGCACGCATGGTAGGGCGATCTTACCAACACTGGACCCGTTGTGTCAACCGGCTCAACGTCTTGCGCGAGTGGTGTGACTTGTCGGCTCTTGCAGTTGTCTCGGAACGACACGGCACGTTGCGGTCCATTTTTTTGGTCTGCGATTCCAGAATCACTCATCCAGGCGCAGTTTGTTCTTGCAGTTATGGCGATACATCTGGCAATGCTCGCATCGACGAACCGCGGGACGCCGGCGCCAGTGTGGCGACGGGGCCGCGGATTTCTTAACCACTGGAAAGCTTTATGACGGGAAGACCACCACCAGGACAGACCGCGGGCAGACCTCCATCGGGGCCGGCAGGCCAGGGACCCCAGCCATCCGGTTCGGGCAAGGGGCCGGGCGGAGTCCAAGGAATGCCGCCGGGGGCTCAGGAGGAAGAGGTAAAACTCAGCGATGTGCGCTGGGGTGTGATCTTTCGCATGGGCTGGAAGATGGTGGCTTTTTGCAAACATCTCGCGCTCATCTACTGCCTGATGACGCTCCTCCAAAACGGGATGAATCTCGGCATGTCGCAGCTTGTGGGAAAACTCACCCAGGAACTCACCCGCCCGGCGGAAGTTGTGATGCCCGCGGATTCTGCGTCCGCCGCTGCCAGCACAAACGCGAGCCCGGTCTCCCCGGCGGCGCCACCGGCGACTGACCACACTCGTCTGATTTGGATCTGCATTCTATGGGCTGTCTGCGCTTTGGGCACACTCGGTTTGGGCATCCCGTTTCGCGCCATCTCGACCAAGCTCGACCTGACTATTTCCAATCGGCTCCGCAGCCGCCTTTTCGAACGGTTGTTGCGCCAGAGCCCCGAGTTCTATCACATTCACGACCCCGGAGAGCTCAACGCCGTGGCGAATCAGTTTACGATCGAGGCCGCCATGACCATGCGGCAGATCGCGGTGGACATGCTGCTGCAGATGGCCGTGCTCGGTGGCACGGTTGCGTTGCTGATCTACAACTTTCAGATGCAGGGGCCGCCCCCGACCATCTTCGGGTACGTGATCCCGCCGGCGCTCATCCCCATAGCCATCGTGCTCTTTGCCTTTGTCTCACCTTACATCACCGGAAAGATGGCGGGCCGCGTGCGCGATGTCTCGAGCGACATGCAGGAGAAGATGCTCGCCCTAAACAGTCTGGTCACCGGCGCGATGCAATCGCCGGAGGAAATCCAAACCATGGAGGCGGAACCGATTTTTTCGGCGAAGCACGACGCGCAGCTCGAGGCGCTCCTCAGATCGCGGTTGAAATCAACGCTCACGATTGAATCGCTCAACTTAGTGAACGGCCTGCCCAGCTGGTTCATCCAGGTAGTAATGCTCGCGTTTGGCGTCTTCCTCGCCATCCGCTCCGGCAACGCCGAGAGCGCGGGGAATGTCGTCGCCATATTCCTGCTTACGCCGCTCCTGATGTCGCCGATTGGATCGCTCTCGGCCTATATCGTCATGGCGGGCAGCGCATGGCCGCGGATCGAAACGGTCAACAAGATGCTCGAATCGCGCGCCAGTCGCGAGGAACGCTCCGGCACCGTTAACGTGGAATCGGTGCCGGCGACTCTCGAGGCAAAAAACCTTACCTTTTCCTACAAGCCGGATTCCCGGCGCATTTTCGATGACGTCTCCTTTGAACTGCCGACGGGAAAAATCACCGGGTTCGTCGCCAAGATGGGACAGGGGAAGACGACTTTTTTTAAGCTCGCGCTTCGCTTTTACGATCCCCAGGAAGGCCAGGTGATCCTCGGCGGAAGGCCGGTAGGGGACTACGCCGCCGACAACCTGTACGATCACATTGCGATGATGTCGCAATTTCCTGCGTTCTTTCACGACACTCTCCGGGCCAACATGAAGATGGCCAAGCCCGACGCGACCGACGCGGAGATCCGTGCCATTTGCGAGGAGACTGGAGTGTGGAGCGTTTTGCAGGCTGGGGTAACTGGCAATCCGCTGGATGCCGAGTTCGCGGCCGGCCGG
>DASVJK010000157.1:0-8395 GCA_036385955.1 Chthoniobacterales bacterium
ACCGTGGGGTCCGCTTATGTGGCCGAGGAGATTCTTTATTTCAAAAAGATCGGCGGCGAGGATCGCGTGCTCGCCGTGATGATAGAAGGCGAACCGAACGCCAGCCGGGATGCGGGCAAACACGCGATGGGATTCCGCGCGGAGGACGAATGTTTTCCCGATGTCCTGCGGTACAAGGTCGGCGCTGACGGAGCGAGACTCGGCGAAATGACGGAGCCGGTGGCCGCGGATTTCCGTCTCGGCAAAGAGCAGGGCTGGACGAGCCCCGAGGCCTATCGGCAAGCATTGCGCCGCGATGATGTGCTGAGCGACCGCGAAATCGACCGACGAGTTGAGGAATACCGGCAGCGGTCGCAGCTCATGTTGCTGAAGATTCTCGCCGGCATCCTCGGTGTGCCGCTGGGCCGGCTCACGCAACGCGACAAAGCCTATCAGCTCGCCAAGGCGCAACGCCGGGCGCGACTCGCGCGCCGAATCGCCGCCGGTTTTGCCGTCCTCGCGCTCCTGGCGGTCGCGGCGGCGGGCATCGCACTGGTGCAGTATCGCGCGGCGGAGAAATCGAAACGCGAGGCGCAGGCCGCCGCCGAACGGGCGACTCATGCGCGTCGCGAGGCGGAGAAGCTGGTCGAGTTCATGGTCTTCGATCTCCGGGACAAACTGAAGCCCATCGGGCGTCTCGACCTGCTGGACGACGTCAACCACCAGGTAGACGAATATTACAAGGCATTCGGCGACCAGAAAACGGACCTCGCTGTGCGGCGGCAGCGCGCGGCCGCGATCACCAACGCGGGCAATGTTCTCGACGGCCAGGGCAAGCTCGCCGAAGCGATCGCGAAATATCGGGAGGCTCTCGCCGCCCAGCAGGAAATCGCCGCCGCCCGGCCAAAAGATCCCCAGTCGCACGACGATCTTTTTGTCAGCTACAACAAGCTGGGAGACGCCCTGCGCGAGCAAGGCGATCTGAAAGCAGCGCTGACCAATTATCAGGCGGCGCGGGCCGAGGCGGACAAACTGGTCGAAGATTTCCCGGACGATGCCGTCCGTCTGAGTTATCTCGCCATGAGCGACGAAAACCTGGGCGCGGCGAAATCGCAGACGGGCGATGTGAAAGGCGCGCTCGAGCATTATCAGCAAGCGCTAAAAATTACACTAAAGATCGCAGCTGCTCGGCCTAACGACGCCAAGTCGCAATACAACGCTTCAGTGGTGCACGAGGAAGTTGGCCAAGCGCTCTCTGCCCTCGGCGATGTCGAGGGAGCACGACGCAATTTTCAAGAAGCCGCCTCGATTTCGGAGAAGCTCGTGAAGGCCGACCCGGTCAATGCCGAGTGGCGTCACGCCTTGGCCCTTAGCCAATTGAAAGTCGGCGAGATTCAGGTCGTTCAGGGAGACCTGACCGGAGCGCTGGCAAATTTCCGCGCGGCACATGACACGATGTCCGCTCTGAGCGCGCAGGATCCAGCGAACGCTGGCTGGCAACGGGAGGTCTGGGTGCTCGCCGGGAAAATCACCAATGTGCTGGGCCTCGGCGGCGATCAGGAGGCGGCTTTGCAAAACGAACATGCAGCCGTGGCTGCCGCGGAAAAACTGGCGGCGATCGATCCGAGCAACGCCGACTACCAACGCGATCTGAGCGTCAGCCAAAATCGTCTGGGCGACCGTTTATTGCGGAAGGGGAAAATAGAGGAAGCGGTCCAGCATTATCAAAGCGGACGCACCATCGCCGCCAAACTCACCGTGCTCGATCCGGCGAACGACGAATGGATGAGCGACCTGGCTGTGTCCGAAGGCAAGCTGGGCGACGTCATGCGCGCCCAAGGCAATCTGGCCGGCGCTCTGGAGCAATTCTCCAAGTCGCTCGAGATCGCCGTCAAAGCCGCGGCGGCTGCTCCCGCGAATACCGAAAGGAGAAGGTCGGTCTCCGTAGCCCATCGCAAAATCGGCGACGTCCTGCAGGCAAAGCACGATTTGACTGGCGCTCTGAAAAGCTACCGCGAAGCGCTGGAAATTGCCCAGTCACTCGCCACGGAGTTTCCGAAAAACACGGGTTGGCAAACAGACCTTTCCTTTATGCACCAGAATCTGGGCGATGTGCAGCGAGCGCAGCACGATCTTCCTGCCGCGGTGGAGGACTACCGTCGCGGTCTGGCTCTGCTGCGTCCGCTGCTCGCGCAGCAATCTGCCAATCGCGACTGGCTCGGCGCGCTTTACCTGCTCCAACTGCGCCTCGCGGCGACGCTAATGGAACAGCACGATCTCGACGGCGCGCTCATCTCGGGCCGCGAAGCCGTCGACGCGGCGAAGAAGCTGGCCCAAGCAGAACCGAACTCGTTAGGGCATTTGCACGACCTCGCCGTGGCGGAACTCGGCTTGGGCGATGTGCTAATCGCGCGCGCCGAGCCGCGCGAGGCACTGCCACACCATCGTGAGGCGTCCCGCCTAACGACCGAAATCGCCGGGAAAATGCCAGGCAACACCGGTGCTCGCGCGGAAATGGCTTACTGCCTCGGTGTTCTCGGTAAGACACTTGTCGCGATGTCGCAGAAAGAAGAAGCGCGCGAGAAGCTCACTCAAGCGCGCGATATTTGGATGGACCTGCGGAAAGCCTCACCTCTCACTCCTTCGCAGGAGGCCTCTCTGGCAGAGATAGAGAAGGTGCTTTCCAAGCTGCCAAAATAGGCCGTGCCTCCTGTAGCCGCTTCGTCTGTTGACTCGCGAAAGCCTTCGGAGCTATGCGAAGGGTGGGTGTGCTCGTGACAACACTCTGACTAAACGCGGTGGCTGAAATCTATTTGCCGATGAGAATAAAGATGCCGGCAGCCAGCGCCACAATGTAGAGCAGGAAAACGGCTGGCCCGACATTCAAGCCGAACCCTAAGAGGCCGTCGAAGATCAAGTAAACCGCGAGCAGAATCATGCCGATGCTTTTGTTGAATTTCATGATGCCGATCTTGTCGATTACCTTCTCAGCTGACAATCGAGGAATTGGGAATGACGAGATGCACGGGTCCGAGCCGGACTGGCATTAGCCGCGATGGTAGCGGAGAGCGATTCGGGAGAGCCGCGAATGAATTCAAATCGTGGCCGAATCGTTCTCCATGGCGTATAGCAGCTGCTAATCCGCCATCGCTGAATGAGTTCGCGCAATTTGGAATTTAGGGTCGCCGAGCAAAGTTGGCCGCTGGACAAGCCTTTCCGTACTGCACGTGGCCCCAGCATCGAGGCGCGTGTGGTCGTTGTCACAGTAAGTGATGGCCAGCACACCGGCCGCGGCGAGGCGGTTCCAATCTCGCGCTATGGCCAAACCCCGGCTTCCACTGTCGCGCAGCTCGAGCAGTTTTTTCCGAAGTGCGTTAATCGCCAGCAGATTCAAGAATTACTGCCCGCCAGTGCGGCCCGCAATGCGTTGGACTGTGCCCTGTGGGATCTGGAAGCGAAGGTTTCGGGCAAACGTGTGTGGGAACTGGCCAACATCCAAATCGCTAATTCAGTTGTAACGGCGTTCACCATCAGTCTGGACGCCCCGGGAAAAATGGCCGCGGCGGCGCATGCGAGCAAAGACGCCCCGTTCCTGAAGTTGAAACTGGGAGGCGACACCCTCGATCTTCCGCGAGTGGAAGCTGTCAGAGGAGCGGCCCCAGCAGCGCGCCTGATGGTTGACGCCAACGAGTCATGGTCGCCGTCGCATTATCGAGAGGTTGTTTCTGCGTTGCGTGGATTAGGAGTTGAACTGATCGAACAACCTTTTCCGGCGGACGCGGATGACGTCCTCGAAACCCTGGACCATCCCATTCCGGTGTGCGCGGATGAGAGTTGCCATACCACCGCCGACTTACTTCGTCTCGCTAACCGTTACGATGCGATCAACGCAAAGTTAGACAAAACGGGCGGGCTGACGGAAGCGCTGTTGCTGACAGAGCGTGCTCGCGAACGCGGGTTCAAAATACTGATCGGCTGCATGGTCTGCACCTCTCTCGGAATCGCTCCAGCTCGGCTGCTCGCAGGGGCAACAGATTATGCCGACCTGGACGGGCCCCTCCTCCTGGCGGGCGATCGTCATCACCGGCTTTTGTATGAGGCGGGAAAGATAGGTCTTCCTTCTCGCGAGCTTTGGGGCTGATTTTTACGCGCAGCTTACTTCTTAATTGAAACTCACTCGTTGCCCGCTCGTTCGCTGCGACCCTTGCAGCTTTGATCTCATCCAGGCGTACTCACAGCTGAAGCGCCGTGCGAAGGTGAGGCACAAGACGTTTGCTGAATTCGACGGAGTCGCCGGCGGAGAGATGCGACCACTCAGGACAGTTAAAGCTCGAGAGCTCCGGAAAATCCTCGAAATAAATTCCGGGCGCGGCCGTGTCTTTTATTACTCGATCCCAAATTTGGCTGCGCGGCGTCGTGCGATCTTCGAGAGCTTTGAGCCCGCCCGAAACAGGCAGCCTAACGAAAACGATTTTTCCGCCGCGGGCTCGAAGTTTTTGCGCAGCCGCGGCCACGTCCTGGAAACGTTGTTCGATCGCCTTCTTCATCTCGGCCATGAAGACATCGGTCGGAATGTAGGTCGGAGGAGGAGGGGGAGTGAAAAGCGGGATCCAGCCTTGCTGAATGCTTAGTTGCAATTTGCTACCGGGCCGCGCGCATTCCTCGATCATGCGGGCGCGACGTTCCCGATCGACCGACTGGAAATAGGGCGGCGGGAGTGGCGGAACAAGGGAACCGGGCCGATTTGGAATAGGCAGGCGTTTCAGAAGCTCATCGAGCGTGAGGTCTTGTTGTTTGAGAAATGCGACATGTTCTTCCAGTGGCATGGCCAGATATTGGCTGGCGCGTTGCGCGGGCGTTTGCGTGTGAGATCGCCGAACGTTTTTTTCAGCGCGCTCCACCGGGGGAGAGCCAGGGGGCGCCATGAACAGGCGCGGCGTGAAACTGCAAATAATTGCGCCGTGAAAAGTTTCGTCATTCACCAGATCTGTCAGCACCGGATAAGGGCAACTACCAGGACCCGCGAGTTGCACCGGGCGTTTGCCAAAACCTTTTTGCAGTTCATCGAGATCGAGATCGAACCAGCCGCGCGAATCGCCAATGATGACGACGGACTCGGGTTGCACGCGCCGGCGTGCCATCGTCCAGAGATCCTCGTTGTCGTTGAGGGTGGGAGCGTAACCGATGGAGCGGACGTACATTTCCCACGCGCCCGCGGCAGCGATCACGATGAGTACCACGATGACGGTCATGCCGCGCCACGGCACCGGCGGGATCGGTCGCTCGTAATCCCGAGGTGTTGTTTCGGGCGGTTCAACGAAGAACAAGCGCGGCGGCCGAAGCTTGTGTTTAAAACTGGAAATAAATGAAGGCATTGCTGTTTCCTTGAGTGAGAATGATAGCACACACCATGGCCGCCCATACGCCGGTCACAAACCAACGTGGGAGACGTTCCACCGCCTTTTCGATGCTGATGTCGCGCAGCGACCAATGGGCGAGCATCATAAAGAAAGTGACAATACCGATCTGCAGCATCTCCCGCGTGGCCAGAATGGCGTCGCCATGGGGGTGCCCGCCGAACATGCCGCGCAGCATTCGCGCAGCGATGGTAAAATCGGACGCGCGAAAAAATACCCAGGCGATGCAGACGGCGGTGTAAGTGACCAACCCCCCCAAAACCAGGGTGGCGGGATTTTTGGCCCACGCCTTGTCCTCGAAGAAAACGCGAAAAACGCGCTCGACGACAAGATAAGAGCCATGCAGCAACCCCCAAACGACGAAGGTCCACGACGCGCCATGCCAGAGGCCCCCCAAGAACATGACGATGACCAGATTAAGTGCGGCGCGCAACGGACCGGTCTTATTGCCGCCGAGCGGGATGTAAAGGTAGTCGCGCAGGAAAGTGGAGAGTGAGATGTGCCAGCGGCGCCAGAAATCGGAAAAGCCAATGGCCGCGTAGGGAAAACGGAAATTGTCTTTCAGATGAAAGCCGAGGCAAAGCGCCGCGCCGATAGCGCAGATGGAATAGCCCGCAAAATCGAAAAATATCTGACCGGCGAATGCCATCACACCGAGCCAGGAATCGAGCGCGACGAGCGGTCCACCGTAACCGAATACTCGATCCGCGGAACCCGCGAGCATGGTGTCGGCCAGCACGATCTTTTCGAACAACCCGAGAGTCATGAGGAGTAATCCGCAGAGAAACTGGCCAAGGCGCAGACCTGGCCGCGTAACGAGCTGCGGAAGAAAATCACCGGCGCGCACAATCGGTCCGGCGACCAACTGCGGGAAAAAGGAAACGGCGAGCACGAAATCGCGCAGCGATTTGGTGGGCTGCAGTACTCCGCGATAAATGTCGAGCGTGTAGGAGAGGGAGTGGAAGGTGTAAAAGGAAATGCCAACAGGCAGAAGAATGTCGAGATGCGGCGGGTGATAAATGATTCCGATGCGCGCCATCAGCCATTGGAAATTTTCCAGGAGAAAATTCCCGTATTTGAAAAACCCGAGCATGCTCAGATTCATCGCGACACTGGCGACCAGCCAGACGCGCCGCGAATGACCTCCTTTGGCCTTGGCAATTCTCCGCCCGAGCCAAAAATCCATCGCCGTTGTAGAAAAAAGCAGCGCCGCGAATGGCGGATTCCACGCGCCGTAAAAAATATAGCTGGCGACGACGAGCAGATTCTTGCGCGCGTTCCAGGAACGTATGCTCCAATACAGCGTGACGACGACGGTGAAAAAAACGACGAACGTAAGCGAGTTGAAGAGCATGGGCAGTCGATGTGCTAATCTACTGACCGCAGTGACCACAAGGTTTTTCAGCAAAGTGAGAGCAGGGAGGAGCGACCCATCTCGTGTGTGAGTTTCGCTTTCAACCAAACGTTCCTGGGTGAGAATCTCGTAAAGGATCCGAACCTGCAGCATTGGAGGCCATTAGTGTATGACTACGGAGCGTGATTACGTTCTCGGCACGCATGACGAGGAACTGACCCGGCTCGGCCTGCAACATCGGGTCTGGCGTCCAGTGGTTTTGGATTGCTGGCAAAGGGCCGGGATTACTATCGGCAAGCGCGTGCTTGATGTAGGCGCCGGGCCCGGTTATGCGGCGGTCGATCTGGCCGAAATCGTCGCACCGACAGGCGAAGTGACCGCGCTGGAGCGCTCGCATAATTTCGTCAGCGCGATGAAAGAAACATGTCGCGCGCGTTCGCTCACGAACGTGAATATTCTCGAACTGGATTTGATGACTGACGACCTGCCGAAAGGAAATTACGACTTCTCCTCGTGCCGCTGGTGTTCTGGATCTGGCGACACCAGGCACTGCGACGTCGCGAGCCGGACGAACTCGCAAAGATCGGCATGGGCGCCTGGATCGCCGCTGCGAGCAACCTGATCCTGGTGGCCGCAATCTTCGTTTCGGGCGATGCACCGGTTCACCCGATCTGGTCGTTCCTCTATACCGCGGTCATGGGAATCGCCTTCCTCTACTACTGGCCCACGCTTCTCGCATTGGTTTCGCGCGCCGCGCCGGCCAAAGTGAACGCCACCCTGATGGGCCTGGCCTTTATGAGTCTGTTCATTTCGAACAACCTGATCGGCTGGATCGGCGGCTTCTACGAGAAGATGAGCCCCGCTGAGTTTTGGGCAATGCACGCGGCCATCGCCGCCGGCGGAGGCCTTCTTGTCATGCTATTCGGTCGTCGCCTCAGTCGGGCACTCCAATCGACTCAGTGATCGCCGGAATTTACTTCCAATTGAAACTCGCTCGTTGCCCACACTTGCTCGCTGTTTACCCTTACAGCTAATGCCGGTCCGGCTCGGACCCTTCTATGTCGCTCATCCCATTCGTTCCATTCTTACTTCCTCCTTCTTACTTTAATACCCCATGAGCATCGTCGGAACAGTGGAAAGCCTATGGCGTTATCCGGTGAAGAGTATGCGCGGCGAAGAGATGGATGAATTGTTCGCCGGTTATGCGGGAGTTTATGGCGATCGGCTTTTTGCTTTTGAGAGCTCGGCCAGTCCGAAAGGTTTTCCGTTTTTCACCGGACGCGATCAACGTCAGATGATTCGTTACCGGGCGCGCTTCCGAAGTCCGGAGAAAGCAGCGCGACCAGTCAACTTAAGTGAAGCCGAGAAACTGGGGTCGGGCGTGAATCCGATCTCAGCTGACGTATCCGAGTTAATGATCGATGTCGAAACACCGGATGGGAAAACTTTCCCGATTGATGACCCGGCTTTGATCGACAATCTGCGAGTAAGCATCGACGGAAAGCACGAGCTCACATTGCTTCGCTCGGACAAGGCGATCACCGATTGTCGTCCGTTGTCGATCTTCGCCGTGCAAACGGCGAAAAAACTGGGCGAGGAAACCGGCGTCGCCGTCGATAAGCGTCGCTTCCGCGCAAATGTTTAT
>DASVJK010000158.1:0-14101 GCA_036385955.1 Chthoniobacterales bacterium
TGCTCGACCATGCCGCGCTGGCATTCGTCATATCGAACGAGGGCCGGAAACATCGGCAGGCCGGCGGCGTCACCAGATGTCCAGCTGGCTGGACGCAATGTGTTCGAATTGAGGTCGAACTTTGCGCCGTTCGATGCCTGCCATCCACTTTGGGTGAGCTTCGTAAGCCATGTTTCCCAAATCGAGCCAGCGCCCGGTGCGACGATGATCGCATGACGATCTCCGCCCGTGTTGTTCACGTCCTGCTGCCATTGCTGTAGCGTGAGATTGCCTGTGTCTTTCGGCCACGTTTCGATCGGGAGGTTCGGCGGGATGGGATAGTTGCCGTTCGGAAATGTGCCGCCATCCAGATCGGATTCGTCGGGATAATTGAAAAACGGGATCGTGATCCGCGGCTGATTGTCCGGGACGAGCACGTAATTCATTTCGTAAAACGGGCGCAACGTTCGGCGGCTTGCTCCCAGATCGCTGATGATTTGCGAAATCATCGCACTCGAATTGGAGAGCAGAGGTCGCTGCGAAATATCCTCATTCCAGGCGCTGTCGCGCGGCATGACCTGCATCGCCGAAACGATCGCGTCTCCTGTCGGCGTGTTGAACAACGTCGGTGCCGTCACGAAAGGCGCCGGTCCGAGAATTCGTCCTTCCTGGTTTATGCGTTCGGCGCGGGCCGTGAAGGCGAGCGTCGAGCCTAGCAAGACCACGAGGACGCCGCGCCACACGCTATTGCCAGACGGCTTGGTTTTGTTCTCCACGATAATTTTCTCGGAGAAGCCCTGCGGACTTCTTATTGCAGCATTATTTGCGCCGACGCTTCGCGCATTTCGCGGAGCAACGAAAACGATCAACCGCGCAATGCCTGCCCGAAACGGATCAGCTCGGCGGCAACTTCTTCGATGCGCTGGGCGACCTTGTCGTCCTTCAGCGTGTCGCCATCGAACGCATCGCCGGTCGCATAGACGAAACGCGGAATGATCACGCAACGGAAATCGAGCATCAGGCTGTTCGCGAAGGCCATGACCGACATGTAGCTGTTCATGCCTCCTGCCGCGCAAAGGAAACCGACAACCTTGTCTTCCCACGAGCTGCCTGTCAGCTCGACCATGTTCTTGGCCGTCGCACTTACATCGTAGTTGTAAACGGGCGTCGCCACGAGGATCGCGTCCGCCGCCTCGATGGAAGCGTTGAGTTTCTGCGCCGCCGGCTGCGTGTAGCACGTGTCCGCATCGCACAACGGCAGTCCAAGCTCGCTGATGTCGAGCCACTCACAGTTCACCTTCGCCTTTTGCAAATGACCAAAAGCAATCCGGCCCATTCTCCGGCTGTTGCTGTCCGGATTACCGCTCGTGCTGACGACAAGATATTTCGGCATGTATTGGATGAAGTTATCGCCAACGTCGTTCAACGCAAAGAAATGCGCCCCGATAAGCGACGATCTCCCCCCTGCACAGCTCGGCTTCAGAGCGGCTTATCTAGTTTCCACGATGTTCCAGAGTTTTGAAGTTGGAACAAAGCGCATAGTCTTGCGACTCATTTCCGTATGTCCGATAGCTCGTCCTCAACTCCGCCGCCGCATCAGCGCCGCCCGCGCTACAGCGGCAAGCACCCGCGCAGCTTCGAGGAGAAGTATAAGGAGCACGATCCGCAGCGTTATGTGGAAACCGTCGCCAAAGTCATGGCGTCCGGCAAAACGCCCGCCGGTACGCACCGGCCCATCATGGTAGCGGAGATCTTGGAAGTCCTTTCGCCCCAGCCGGGCGAAGTCGCAGTAGACTGCACTCTTGGCTATGGCGGGCACGCGCAGGAAATTCTTCTGCGCCTTCAGCCAGGAGGAAAATTGCTGGGCCTGGATGCTGATCCCATCGAACTGCCCAAGGCCGAAGCCCGCCTTCGCACGCTTGGGTTCGGTTCGGAAATTTTCACCGCGCATCGCAGCAACTTTGCCGGCCTGCCGAAAATCCTGGCTTTTGTAGCGGCGGTCCATGACAGCCGAAACGCTGCGATCGGTGCGGACATCATTCTGGCCGACCTCGGTGTTTCATCCATGCAGATTGACGACCCGGCGCGCGGCTTTTCCGTAAAGCATGCGGGGCCGCTGGACATGCGCCTGAACCCTCAGCGTGGTCAGCCGGCCTCGGTCTTCTTGCAAAACATCGATTCAGACACGCTCGCTGCATTACTCGTGGAGAACGCGGATGAACCGAACGCTGGCGCGCTAGCATCGGCTCTCGCCGCAAAAGCTTTCACTACTACTACATCCTTGGGAGCCGCCATCCGCGCTGCCTTGCCACGCTTGAAGAAGGACGATTCCGATCTCTCCGTTCGCCGCGTTTTTCAAGCGCTGCGCATCGCGGTGAATGACGAATTCTCCGCTCTCGACACCTTTCTGCGAAACCTCCCCCTGTGCCTTAATCCTGGCGGACGCGTAGCCATCCTCACCTTCCATTCCGGGGAAGACCGCCGCGTGAAGAAATCTTTCCAGGCAGGTTTGCGCGACGGATCGTACTCGGAAATCGCGCCGGAAGTCATTCGACCCACGGCCGCGGAACGCAATTCCAATCCACGTTCCACTTCCACCAAACTTCGTTGGGCGCGAAGGGCATCTTAGAGACTGTCCAAGGAAGCTGCTGTTAAATATTTGTAAGGCAAGCGCTCCCGCTTGCCACCGTTTTGCCCGGCAGGCGGGAGCGCCTGCCCTACAATCTCTTCCTTGGGGTCGTAGTTGTTAGACAGCCTTTTCTTAGCAGAACACAGGACGACACCAAGACTCGCGCAAATCACACAGGGGCGAGAAATCCTAGCGCGAGCGCGATCTTCCCCACGAACGGTGTGACGAGGGAACCGAGCTGCGGCGCTGCCCATTGCGTCGAGCATTACCGCTCCCGCGCGGGGAATTGCCAGGCAACTTCGGCTCCATCTTCGGTTGGGAGAAACGGCGTTCCCCCCTGCCCCGCTCCTCGCGTGGTGGCGCGGCCGCATTGTAATCGAATCCTTCCGCGCGTTTGCGCACGATGCCCCGTCCGATAAAACGCTCGAGCGAGCGCAGCGGCCCGTGATCTTCCGGAGTAATGAAACTGATCGCGTCGCCGATCGCATGTGCGCGGCCGGTGCGTCCAATCCGATGGACGTAATCCTCGGAGTGCATCGGAAAATCATAATTCACGACATGCGAAATTCCATCCACGTCAATCCCGCGGGCCGCGATATCGGTCGCCACGAGCACCCGCACGACTCCGGATTTGAAATCCTTCAGAGCGCGGAGCCGCTGATTCTGCGAGCGGTTCGAATGGATCGTTCCCGTCTTGATCCCGCTGCCCTCGAGCCGGCGCGCAATGCGGTCGGCGCCATGCTTCGTGCGAGTAAAGACGAGGACCGTGTCGAACTGCGGATCGGCCAACAGATGAAGCAGAAGCGCGGGCTTCAAGTGCGCTCGCACTTCGTAGGCAAGCTGCGTCACTGTGTCTGCCGGGTTCGCCCGCCGGCCGATCTCAACCATCTTCGGCGATTGCTGAAACTCATGGGTCAACTTTTCGATTTCACGGGAGAGCGAGGCGGAGAACATCAGCGTCTGGCGCTTCCGGGGCAGCGCCTTCACGATCTGCCGGATCGGAGGAAGAAACCCCATGTCCAGCATCCGATCCGCTTCGTCGAGCACGAGAAATTCGATGCCGGAGAAATGGCAAACACGCTGTCCCATCAAATCGATTAATCTGCCGGGCGTCGCGACCACTAGGTCAACGCCAGAACGCAGCGCTTCGATCTGTGGGCGTTCGCTCACGCCGCCGAAGACCGTGGCCATCCGTAAGGGAAGATGTCTCGCGTAAGCGCGCACGTTCTCCTCGATCTGCACCACGAGCTCGCGGGTAGGTGCAACCACCAACGCGCGCGTGCCGCGCCTTTTGCCATCGCCGACGGAAGCAGCGAGCTTCGTTAGGATGGGCAAAACGAACGCGGCTGTCTTTCCCGTGCCTGTCTGCGCGATGCCGATGAGATCGTGCCCGGCCAGAATGTGCGGGATAGCTGCCGTCTGAATGGGAGTCGGCTCCGTGTAGCCGGCTTCCTGCACAGCTTTGAGAATTTGCGGGGAGAGATTGAGGGCACGAAAAGGCATGAACTGGGGACTATCGTCCCTGCGGGCGCTAGCGCATCCCTTATCTTACTCGCGCGGCTTTGCTTTCAAAACGACCGCTGGAAGGGATCCACTCCGTCGCGTCCGACAGCTACTCCGCCCTGGAGTCAGCGTGAAAAACGATGCGCCAATCGTTCCCGGCCTTCTTCCAGATTGATGCGGCGTTGGCTTTCCCGAGATGTCCTTGCCACCCTCTGTCCCCTGTGTGGTGACTTGATAGGTCACTATGGCGGCGTCTTTGGCGATGAAGACCACATCCATTTCGCCCAGCGTAAAGGACTTGAAATCCAATGTCCGGACCGAGGCCAGCTCTTTGTCTGCCTTGTCAATTCCGCTCGCGTAAACACCGCGGAAATCAGTCGCAAGCATTTTCTGAAACAGGTCGAACTTCTTGTCTTTGATATTTTGCCAGGCGTCCTTTTCCGCCGTGACGAATCGTCTGAATTCTTAATTCGCTGATTCGCCACTTGCCTTTCACGCCGGCCCCTTCAACTCTTCGCATTTCGCCTCATAGGTCTCGATGAGTGCCGCGATCTTCGAGTGAAACGCATCTTGCGCGGAATACAGAGCGCCGATCGCCTCGGAAAATTCGCCCTGCTTCAATTCTTCTTCGATCGTCAACGTCAGCTGCGCGAGCGTCTCGATGTTTCCGCGCGAATGGAATTCCATCTCCTTGAGCTTCGAGAGAATCGCAACAGACTTCTCCAGATCGCCTGGCCCTTGCTCCGCTTTTGGAGCTTCCTGCGCCTGCGCGCTCTCACCCGGCTCTTTTTCTTTTTCGCTCGCCATCATCTTCTTGCCTCGCGAAGCACGCTTCACTGCTGGGACGGCCTCGGCGTTTTTGTGATGTTTCTCCTGCGTGACCTTCTTATCGTGCGCAACGTTTCGCGGATCTGACATCACAAACATTACACCCCTTGGCTAGTATCCGCATTGCCCAAAGCAAATCAAGCCTCGGCGGCCGATCGAAACGTCGCGTGTCATCCCGATCCGCCATAGGACGGAGAGGGACCTCGCACCTGCAAGCCACGCGTCCTACAACATTAGCGTGCGGCCAATGGTATCGGCGCGCACCTAAACCAATTGCAAGGAATTCAATCAACCAACTAGAGTGAAAGCCATCTCAATGAAACCAACCCACCTCTTCTCCTTGGCGACGCTCCTCCTTTTCTCCATCTTCCCCTCACCCATGCGCGCCGACCCAACACCCGCCGAACGTGTCGCGGAAATCCAGACAGCCCTGCGCACCGCAAAGCTCGACGGTTGGCTCTTCTACGATTTCCGTGGAAGCGATCCTCTCGCGCCTCGAATCCTCATGCTTGGCGAGCACGCTTCCGGATCGCGCCGCTGGTTCTACTACATTCCAGCGTCCGGCGAGCCGACGAAGATTGTGCATTCGATCGAACGCTACAAACTCGATGCCCTGCCGGGAAAACGCCTCGTTTACCGCGGCTGGCAGGAACAGCACTCCCACCTCCGCGAAACCCTGACTTCAGCAGGGGCGCTCGACCCCAGCCTTCCGGTCTCGAAGCGAAAGGCTGCGCTGCGCGTCGCCATGCAGTATTCGCCGATGAACGACATCCCGTACATGTCGCGGGTCGACGCCGGCACGATTGAGCTCGTCCGCTCCTTTGGCACCGAGCCCGTCACCAGCGCCGAGCTGGTTCAGCAGTTCGAAGCTGTCTGGACCCCCGCCCAAAAACAGTCGCACATCGAGGCCTCCGACAAGACGCATCGGATCATCATGGAAGCCTTCGCCGAAATCGCGCGACGCATCCGCGCCGATGAGCCCATTACTGAATTCGACATCCAGCAATTCATCGCCCGCCGCTGGGACGAAGAAGGCATGCTACCCGAGCAGCCCATTGTCGCCGTTAACGCAAACGCCGCCAATCCGCACTACGTTCCGACGCGCGAAGTAACCAAGCCGATCAAACGCGGCGACTTCGTCCTGCTCGACGTTGCCTCCAAGCTGAAGAAATCCGGCGCCGTCTACACCGATCAGACCTGGACCGGTTACGTCGGCGAAACCGTTCCCGAAGAATTCACTCGCATCTTCAACATCGTGCGCGAGGCGCGCGATTCCGCCGTCGAGTTCGTCCGCAAAAATATGCGCGCCGGCAAATCGATTCGCGGTGCGGAGATCGACGACGTCTCCCGCGGCGTCATCCAACGCGCCGGCTACGGCGAACAGTTCACGCACCGGACCGGACACTCGATCGGTGAAGAAGTGCACGGCAACGGCGTCAACATCGATAACTTCGAAACCCGCGATTCGCGCCGCCTCATCCCCGGCATCGCCTTCTCCATCGAGCCCGGCATTTACCTCGAGGGCAAGTTCGGCGTCCGTTCCGAGATCGATGTCTACGTCGCAGAAAAAGACATCGAAGTGACCGGTCAGCCGATTCAGACTGACATCGTTCCAATTTTGAAACCACAGTAACCGATGACGAACTTCCGAAACCTTTTGGTCCGATGGCACCTTCTGCCACGCAACCAACACGTCCACATCCCTCCTGCGCCCACACGGCATCTTGGCCGTCTTACTTTCATCGCGTTTCTGCTCACCTTTGTCGGCTCACGCGTGATCGTGATCCTGATCATGACACGTCGCATGCCCAACTTCTTCTTCCATGCAGGTGGCACTCACGTGCATCACCTTAACTACGGGATTTTTCTGCTCTCGACTGTTGCCGCTGTTTTGCTTTTTGCGTCCCTGAACCTGCGGCACAAGGGCATCTGTGCGCTGCTTTACGGGTTCGCCATGGGCCTCACCTTCGATGAGTTCGGGATGTGGCTGAACCTCGGCGGAAGCTATTGGCAACGCGCGAGCTTCGATGGCGTTATCGTCGTGCTGAGCATTTTCGGATTGATCGCGTTCTTTCCGCGATGGGAACGGCTGCGTTCCCACCACTATGGCACTGCTGGTCTGCTCCTTGTCGTAGTGGCGTCGTTTTATTTCCTGCTCCTCAAGTCGTTCCACCACGTCAGCGAAAAGTATGCGCCGGTCCTGATAGAGATCGAGGAAAGCGGACCGCGCTAGCCAGCAGCTCCTCGCGTCACACGGCGTTCGATTCTTTCTGTAGCGGCGGTCTAGTCTCTCCGCCGTAGCTCGGCGAAGGAGGATAACCGACGAGCCGGGGGGCGTTCGTCTTTGTCTGCCTCCAAGGTAATATCGCGTGCTTCATGGCAGCGCTGAAACCTTGTAACTTCCGTAAAGGTATTGTGGTCCTTGTCGCAGTGTTTGGCGCGGTGGCCGCGACCCACGATTGTCTTGCTGAACAGGAGAAAGCGGTTGGCATCGACATCGCCCAGGTTCCGAAGTGGTCGTCGGACGACCTGAATTTCTTCCTGCACGGATCGATGAGCACCGAAGTCGTGCCCGAGCCCGTTCTCCGGGCCTTTATCCAAATCTATCCCGATCTGTTTCCACGTCCGGACCTGACTTATCTCGGGCTGATTCCGGATTCCGATTTCGGCTGGCCGATCGGCTTTTCTCGAAAGGAAGTGAAGCACCTGGGCAGTTTGCCCGCCGTTGGCTTGAACTGCGCGGCGTGTCATGTCGCCGAGGTTCATTCGTCCAAAGGCGTAGCGCCGGTTCGTGTTCTCGGTGTAACCAGTCACTTCGACGCCGAAGCATTTCTTGGCGCCGTGATAGTCGCGACCTTTCGCACCGCGGAGCCGGCGAACATGAAGCGCTTCGCCAGTGCCTATCTGGCGGCGGTCGATCCAGACGCCGGTGAAAGCACGCAAACACTTCTGGATAGCGAATGGGAACGGCAGAAAGAAAAAATCGCCGCGGAGGTGAAGGCCGACCCCTTCGGAAGGTCCTGGCTCTGAGCGCTCCGCGACCAGAGTATCCCTACGAAGCAAGACGGCAGAGAATTACCGGGGACGGTATCGTCGTGATGAGTGTCGATCCTGTGAGCGGGCGAGTGACCGATGTCTCAATGTGGAGAAGCACTGGAAATTCTTACCTCGACAACGCCGCTGTCACCGGTTTTCGCAGATGGCGCTTCAAACCGGGAACTGTCTCCAGAGTAAAATCGCCGATTACCTACACATTGACCGGCGCTGCCTATTAGTTCCAACTTATGCGGCTGTGATCGCGCTCGTTCTTTCCCAGGAAGCGACGCTGACGTCGGAAGTCAACTGCGGAATCTTCGAAGCGATAGGAACTCGATCGCATGACGCGATCTGCCGTCCAGCGCCAGTTCGGCTCCGATTTCGCCTACTACCGGCGCGAATTTGAAGCCATGGCCCGAGAAACCGCCACATAAGATAAGGTTCGCGTGATCGGGATGGTGATCGATCACGAAATGTTCGTCGGGCGTCAGCGTGTACATGCACGGCTTTGCTTCGCGCAGAGTCCTGGCCGCGGCCGGCATCCATTGCTCCAGCGCTCGGGCGATTGGCTCTACGTCGCGAGCTGGATCTACCTCACGGTTGACGTGCTTCGCGGCCGTTAGATCCCCAAAGCCGTGAAAGGCTGCCTTGATTCCATCGCCGAAATCCGGAAAGCCATAGAGCGGCGCGGGAAAGCCTCGCCGCGTGACCAGGAATGCTGGGAAACCCGGTGCGTCATAAGCATGGGTCCCAGGCGAAAACCATGCCTGGATATTGCGTTGCACGCAAACGCGGATGCCAAGGGATTCGAGCGTTTCCTGAAACCAGGGTCCCAACGCCAAGACAAGTTTGCTCGCCGAAACCTGCGCGCCATCGGAAAGGCGGAGATCAAAGCCTTTGTCGGTAGCGTGCCAGCTTTCCATCGCTACTCCAAAGCGCATTTCCGCGCCGCTCGATTCGGCGAGCTTTAAGTGCGCACGGACCGCGCGTTCCGGGTTCAACACGCCTCCATCGATTTCGAAGAGCGCGACTTCATCCTTCCATAGCTCAAGGGTAGGATAGCGCGCTTTGATTTCTCGCTGGCTCAATGACTCTACTGGCAGGTCGTGTTCCCGGACGGCGCGGCGTGTCCCCTGGATGATCTCACTGGTTTCTTCGCCGACCGAGAGCAGACCGGTGATGTGCAAAATCTCTTCGCTTGCTGCGCGCTCGAGCTCTCGCCATAACTCATACGCCCGGAGCACCAACGGCACATAGGCCGGATCTTCGAAGTAAGCCTTGCGGATCATTCGGGTTTTTCCATGCGACGAGCCCAAATCGTGCACGGGTGTGAATTGTTCCAGGCCGATGACAGACACACCACGCGCCGCGCAGTGGGCCAGAATCGCGCTTCCCATTCCGCCCAGACCTACTACCGCAACGTCATGGCCCATGGGCAACCTCCCCAAGCTTGCTAATCAATTTCAGCGTGCCAAACAGTTCCGGTATACTTGCCCTGGCGATACGAGACGTTGATCCGGTCGCCCACTTTCACCTTGTCCCAATGAGCCCGATCGGTGCGCACGTCGATTCGACGCAGGTCGGAAACCATTTGGACCTTTACGATCCACGTCTCGTCCGTGTCAGCTCGCGGGTCCCGGCTGGTGCCGCGCACATCCTTTTTCATAACGTAGGTATCCACCACGATTTCGTCCTCTGCCAGCACACGGGGCTTATACTCCTCCTCCTTGGAAGGTGACTCACTTGGGCTAGGAGTAGGTCCGCTTGGAGTGGCGGACTGCTGAGTCGTAGGTGTCGGAGTGATCTCCCTCGCGGCTATATGCTCTTTCTCCAGAACAACCGCCTCTCCGCTCTTTTTCGAGCACCCAGCGGAACTCAGGATCACGGCTATCCCGGCCATGAAACCCAATATAACTTGTGAACGCATTCCTCCAGAAGAACTGGCGGAGACTTTCTCGTCAAGGTGGATCGAGCGCTCCGTCGCTCGATGCCGAAATCAACGCGCCGTCGGCGCCACTTGGCATCACGCGGCGGAGCGCCTGATCCACCTAAAACAACGCGCGACGGAGCGCGCGTTCCACCTTAGGATTGCAGGCATGAACGACGCGAATTCTACGCAATCATCCGCCGTCGCACGGTTTCGCGCGATGCATGAGTCAGGGTGCTTCGTCTTGCCGAATCCGTGGGACGTAGGAACGGCTGTGTATCTTCAACATCTGGGATTCGAAGCGCTTGCCACCACTTCGGCGGGCGTTGCCTTTTCTCGAGGAATGCCAGACGCGACTCCAGCGCTTCCGCTGGACCAGATGCTTGCGCATATTCGCGAAGTGGTTACGGCCACGCCGCTGCCCGTGAACGCGGACTTTCAGTCGGGCTATGCGAACGAACCCGAAGGCGTGGCCGCGAACGTGACGCTCTGCATCGCAACGGGCGTCGCCGGCCTCTCAATCGAAGACAATACCGGAGACATCGCTTTACCACTTTACGAGGCAAGCCTTGCAATTGAACGCATCCGCGCGGCACGCCATGCAATCGATGCCTCCGGAATTCCAGTCGTGCTTACCGGACGCTGCGAAGCCTGGCTCGTCGGGCAACCTGATCCGTTTCGCGTGGCTCTTGAACAACTCGTCGCTTACGCTGAGGCGGGCGCCGATTGCCTCTATGCCCCAGGTGTTCGCGAACCCGATGAGATAGCCGCAATCGTGAAAGCAGTTTCTCCCAAGCCGGTCAACGTCTTGATGCACGGACCCAGCAAGATACTTTCGGTCTCCCGTCTCGCCGATCTTGGCGTTCGTCGCGTTTCAGTCGGCTCGGCCCTGGCGCGTGTCGCATGGGGCGCCTTCATCCGCGCCGCGCGAAGCATCGCATCGACGGGAACCTTCGACGCGTTCGCTGACGCCGTTCCTTTCGCCGAGATCAACGACGTCTTCTGCAAGCGACGCGAGGCGCAGCCGAACAATCTTTAACCCGAATGGCGAGGAACAAGCGGATCAAACTAAAGACGCCGGATGTCTGTCCGGTTTGCGGCGAGGACGTCCCGAGCGGCGCGTTGGCCTGTCCGGAATGCGGCGCGGACCACAATTCAGGCTGGCGGCAAAACGCTGAGACTTATGAGGCCCTGGACTTGCCGGACGAAGATTTCAACTACGATGAGTTCGTCCGCCAGGAGTTCGGATCCTCCTTCAAGCCAGCCGGAATGAAAACGATCTGGTGGATTACCGCCATTCTAATTATCGTTGCCTCCGCAGCGCTTTACTTTCTCGCCGCTCGCTAGCTATTCGCCGCACGAGGAAACGAACGCGAGCACCGTTGTGCCTGTAATCGAGCTTACGACCGAAGTCCGTGCGCCTATTGAGCGCACGTTCGACCTATCGCGCAGCGTCGAGCTGCATATGGCCTCTACAGCTCACACCGGCGAGCGTGCGGTGGCCGGTGTAACGAGCGGTTTGATGGCGCTCGGACAGGAGGTTACCTGGCGGGCCCGTCACTTTTTCATCTGGCAACATCTCACCAGTCGCATTACCGCGTTCGAAAGACCCTTCCATTTCCGCGATTCATTGGTCCGTGGCGCCTTCCGGCGCTTCGATCACGATCATTTCTTCGCGGAGCGAGGCGAGATCACGGTTATGCATGATGTCTTCGACTTTCAGTCGCCGCTTGGTATTCTTGGTCACATGGCAGACCGACTTTTCCTCATCGAGTACATGAGACGCCTTCTCCTGACCAGACACGCACTGATCAAGACGGTCGCGGAGACAGAACAGTGGCGTCGTTACATCCAGCAACCCTGATCATGCATCCTGCCGGAGCTGTAGCGCTTTAACCCTGTGGCTTCAACGCATCTGTCTTGTTTTTGGTAGTGCGATAAACCAGCCAAGTGCGAAGTGTCTGATGCAATGGCTCCGGAGGAGAGACATCAGGACGGTGAACGCACAGGCCACCGTCCGAGCTTTGGCGAAGGTTTCCGCTTTTGGCTGAAGCTCGGATTCATCAGTTTCGGCGGACCGGCCGGACAGATCGCCATCATGCAGACAGAGCTGGTCGATAGGAAGAAATGGATCAGCCAGGCGCGCTTTCTCCACGCATTGAATTTTTGCATGCTGCTTCCCGGGCCGGAAGCAACGCAGCTCGCGATCTACATCGGCTGGCTTCTGCACAAAACGTGGGGCGGCATCATCGCCGGCGCTCTCTTTGTCATTCCCTCGATGTTCGTGCTTTGGGCGCTTAGTTTCGTTTACGCGGCCTACGGCAATATCCCCTGGATCGCCGCTATCTTTTACGGGCTGAAGCCGGCGGTTATGGCGATCGTCGCGGTTGCCGTGATTCGCATTGGTCGCAAGGCCTTGAAAAATCCGGTCATGTGGTGCATCGCCGCGGGTGCTTTTGCCGGCATCTTTTTTCTTAAAATCTCCTTTCCCATGATCATCTTCGCCGCGGCAATCGTGGGATTTCTAGGCGAGCGGATTTGGCCAAACAATTTCGTTGTCGTCGACGTCGACGACGGAAGCAAGAGCGACAGCATCCTCGGTGATGAGGAAGAATCACCTGGCCAGGCGCGGCCTTCTTGGTCTCGCGCGGCGCAGATATCTTTGGTTTGCATTACCCTTTGGTGGGCGCCGATTCTCCTGGTCGGCTTATGGCAGGGATGGGACCACACGCTCTTCAAGGAAGGTCTTTTCTTTAGCAAAGCCGCGGTGGTCACATTTGGCGGCGCCTACGCGGTGCTGCCGTATGTCGCGCAGCAGGCGGTGGAGAAGTTCGGCTGGCTCCAAACCGGACAGATGATGGACGGCCTCGGGCTGGCTGAGACAACTCCAGGTCCTTTGATTATGGTGCTGCAGTTTGTTGGCTTCATGGGCGGATGGAACAGGCCCGGCCTCCTACCTCCCCTTCTCGCCGGGACAGTCGGTGCGTTAGTCACAACCTGGGTTACCTTTGTTCCTTGCTTCCTCTGGATTCTGCTCGGCGCACCGCATATCGAGCAACTGCGCGGCAATACAAAACTAACCGCGGCGCTCTCGGCCGTCACCGCAGCGGTCGTCGGAGTGATTTTGAATCTTGCGGTCTGGTTTGGCCTGCACGCCGTCTTTCCGCCGGGGCGCGCGATCGATTGGTTTGCTGTCATCCTGAGCGCGATCGCCTTCATCGGCATGCTGAAATGGAAGTGGGGCGTAATCCCAGTCGTAATCGGCAGCGGAATGGCGGGATTAATCTACAAGCTGGTGTTTTAATCACCAATTACGCGATTCGAAGGCCCGCGCGCGTTGACTTGATTCGGTTTGATTTTACGTTGCGAAGCCGGCAGCGCGCCGGCTTTGAATCGTGAAAAACGTCCTCTTCGTTTGTACAGGAAATATTTGCCGGAGCCCAATGGCGGAAGGGCTTTTCCGCCGGCTGCTCGGCAATCGGAAGGATATCGAGGTCGCATCCGCCGGAGTGCATGCGGTGCGCGGGCAGCCTCCGAGTATGCATGCGGTGCATGTCTGCGAGCAGGAAGGGGTGGACATCCGGGAACTGCGCAGCCAGCCGCTGACCACGACGCTGGTCGACCGCGCGACGCACATTTTCGTGATGACCGGCGCCCATCTCGACACGATTCACATGCTCTTCCCCCAAGGCGCGGAGAAGGCGTATCTGCTGCGGGAATTTGAGGAGCCGGGCATGACCGTCTGGCGCGACGTGCCCGACCCGATCGGTTGCAGCCGCGATGTTTACAGCCTGTGCGCGGCTACAATTAAAAACGCTTTACCGACCGTGCTCGCGTTCGTAGAACAAAGCGAACTCGCGGTGCCGGCCAAGTCGCGCGGCGGCAGCACTGCATCCTACACCATGGCAGACCAGCCACCTGATATCCCGACCAGCTCCCCTTCCCCGGTTCCACCCATATCGGCGAGCGGTGGCCTGCGCCAGGTCGATCCTGAGATTTTTAATGCAGTCGTGGCGGAAGAGAAACGGCAGCGGGAGAACATTGAGTTGATCGCGTCGGAAAACTTCACGAGCCGCGCCGTGATGGAAGCGCAAGGCAGCGTGCTGACAAACAAGTACGCGGAAGGTTATCCGGGGAAACGCTGGTATGGCGGTTGCGAGAACGTGGACATTGTCGAGCAACTGGCGATCGATCGCGCC
>DASVJK010000159.1:0-11368 GCA_036385955.1 Chthoniobacterales bacterium
CGGCTCAGACTCGACCAGAATACCAGCGGGATAACTGAGTGGGCGATGAAGATAGAAATAAACAAAGAACGCGAGCGCGAGCGCCAGCAGAGCAGAAACGGTTTTCATTAGCGGGCCGCCTAACGAGAGGTCCGCGAACGAAAAAGCAGGTTTAGTGCTCGATGCTAGTCGCGTGCCGTAACGAACCCTTGTCATCCTGAGCCGCGGAGACGGCGAAGGACCTCGCAACCGGAGCCTGGCGCTTCCTCCCATCGCGTGCCGCAATCTGCAAGTGTGAGGTCCCTCGTCGTCTGCGCGACTCGGGATGACAGCGATTACATCACCATGCCACCGTCGACGGCCAGCACTTGTCCGGTGATGTACTGCGCTTCCGCGGAAGCGAGA
Source organism: Chthoniobacterales bacterium (assembly GCA_036385955.1). GTDB lineage: Bacteria > Verrucomicrobiota > Verrucomicrobiia > Chthoniobacterales > UBA10450 > AV80. The sequence continues at coordinate 385 of DASVJK010000159.1, forward strand.
TACGCCACAGCGGCGGCGATATCGTCCGGTTGTCCCAGTTTGCCGAGGGGGATCTTTTGCAGAATGGCCTGACGAATCTCGTCTGAGAGCACTCCAGTCATATCCGTCTCGATCAATCCGGGAGCGATGGCGTTCACAGTGATGCCACGGCTCGCCAACTCTCGAGCAAGCGATTTCGTGAGACCAATCAATCCCGCCTTGCTCGCAGCGTAATTCGCCTGTCCGGCGTTGCCGATCAATCCAATGACCGAGCTGATGTTGATGATCCGTCCGCTTCGCTGCTTGATCATCGGCCGCATCAATGCCTGCACAAAATTGAACGCGCCTTTCAAGTTCGTGTTCAGGACGATGTCCCAATCTTCAACCGACATCCGCATGCTGAGGCCGTCGCGAGTGACGCCGGCGTTGTTCACCAGGATATCTACGTGACCGAATTCTTCCAAAATCTGGGCGCCGATTTTTTGCACGGCGGCATGGTCCGCAACATCGACGGCATAGGCCTTCGCTGCATCCTCTCGCGACGCATTGATTTCCTCGGCGGTTTTTTGCGCGTTGGCTTCTGTGCGACTGACGGAAGCGACTCGCGCGCCTTCACGGGCCAGACGCACGGCGATGGCGCGCCCAATTCCCCGCCCCGCGCCGGTGACCACCGCGACCTGATTTTCGAATCTCATAGGGTTGTCATTCTGAGCGCAGCGTGGTGTGCGCTCAAATCAAAAGGTGAAGATGCTCAGAAACGCGACTTCGATTGCGAGCGCTTCCTGGATGTTTCGGCCAAGATGATCACGCATTTCCTCCAGACGCCGAATGCGGCGGAGGATTTCCGCGGTCGACAATTTTTGCCCGAGGATGCGCGTCTGATCGCTGGCGGATGGCAGCTCACGCCGCGCGACTCCGGTGTTCGCCCGAAGCACGTCGGACCACCAGAGAAAGAGCGTTTCGATCAGGCGCGAACGCTGCCGCACGTACTGACTTTCGGTGAGGGCCTTGAAATAATCTTCGCGCTCGTCCAGCCAGGCTCCATCCGTGGTATTCTTGTAGCGCACCTCATCGCGCTTCAGAGCGGCCGCGTTCGCCTCCTGGATCGCCTCGCGGATTTGCGCGAGCAAACAGTGGAAACCTCGCGCGAGGCGATAAGCGTCTTGCACCCCTTTCGCTGCCGGAGTGGCGAGGGTGTCGAGCAGTTCCACTAATTCCTTCTCTTCAACGGACGGTGCCGCTTTCCCCTCCGCGGCCAAAGGCACGGCAATGCAACGAGAAAGAATCGTGTCGGGTAGGACTTCCGGCATCGCACTCAACAGGAGCAAGAGCGAGTCGTTGGGCGGTTCTTCGAGGGTCTTTAGAAAAGCGTTGGCCGCGTGCGGCTGAAGGCGATCTGCCTCGGCCACGATCGCCACTTTCCGCCGCCCTCCGGAAGTCCGCATTTGCAGTGCATGCTCGAGCGCGCGCACTTGATCGATCACGATGCGACGCGATTTCGATTCCGGTTCGGCCAGATAAACCCCCGGCGGTTGTGAGGCAAAAACGTCGGCCGCGGTTGCTCCAGTAACGAGACTGGAAAGATCGGATGCAAGTCCGTACTTGCCGCTGCCCGGCGGTCCAGAAATCAAGTAAGCATGGGCCAGCCGGCCGTTCTCATAGGCGCGGCTCAGATATTCGAAGGCGCCGTTGCGGGTGAAGGCCATCGATCTTACGAGGCGCGGGCCGCGTCCCCTTTTTTCCGCAGCGCCAACATCGCCGGGAAGCGTCCCGACACTTCGCGCCAGATTTCGCCTTCGATTTCATCGGGAGAACGAGAGCCATCGAGCAATCGAATCCGCGCGGGTTCGCGACGAGCAAGCTCGCGGTAGCCTTCGCCAACGCGCTCGTAAAATTCGACTGGCTCCTGCTCCATGCGATCGACAGCTTGCACGGGACGCACGCGTCGCAACATTCGCGCGCGGGCCGTCGCGACATTCACATCGAGGATAAAGGTGAGGTCCGGTCTCTCTGCGCCTACGGCAAAATCATTCAGCTTCTCGACGATGCCCGGCTCGATTTCGCGCGCAACGCCCTGGTAAACGGTGGTCGAATCAAAAAAGCGATCCGAAATCACGACTGACCCCTGCTCGAGTGCGGGCCGGATGGTTTCGCGCACGAGCTGGCTGCGGCTGGCCTCGAAAAGCAACAGCTCGGTCTCCGGGGCCATCGCAAAACTCTCAGGCGCGAACTGGAGGAGGTCCCGAATCTTCTCCCCAATCGTGGTGCCGCCCGGCTCTCGCGTAATGAGAACAGGCACGCCGGCCTGTTCGAGGCGCGACGCAAGTCGCTTCACTTGCGTTGATTTCCCGCAACCTTCCGATCCCTCGAATGTGATAAACACGCCGCGCGACATCAGAGCGAGTGTGAAACACTGGAGCGCAGTTGTCGAATCGGGACGAGATACCAAGCTCAGGGCCACGCGAAAGAGCATGTCATCCTGAGCGGAGCGAAGGACCTCCCAACTGTGAATGGTGGCGCTCTTGCCCGCGAAATCGCAATTTGCAAGAGAGAGGTCCCTCGCCGTCTCCGCGGCTCGGGATGACAGCATTTTTCGCAGCGCAGTTGTCGAATCGCTGCCGGTGCTCTAGGTAAACTGACGTGAAAAAATTCTGGCTCGTGAAACAGGAACCGTCCGCATATTCGTGGGCGAATTTCGTCGCGGACGGCAAAACATCCTGGACCGGCGTCCGGAATTACACGGCGCGGAATAATCTGCGCGCAATGCGGAAAGGCGACGCGGTGCTTTATTATCACAGTGTGAGCGAGAAGGCCGTCGTGGGGATCGCGAAGGTGACCAGGAAAGCATATCCGGACCCGACAGCGACGGAGGGCGAGTGGAGCGCGGTGGATCTTGCGCCGGAGAAAGCCTTGCCGCAGCCCGTGACGCTCGACGAGATCAAGCGCAACCCGCGATTGAAAGAAATGACGCTCCTGCGTTGTTCGCGTTTATCGGTCCAGCCGCTGACGAGCGCGGAGTTCCAGGAAATTCTTCGGATGGCGCGTTGAAATGTAGCGCGGCGATTAGGCTTGTTTGCATCCCGGTTGGGATCGAAAATCCTGCGTGACCGGCGCCACTGCGACATCGTTGTCTTCCATCTTCGCTCTTTCGGCGGAAGCGGATCGCGAAGCTCTGATCGTTTCAGTGCATGACGTCGCGCCAGCGACTCGAGCAGCTGCGGAAAAAATTGTGGCGGAGCTTTCCCACCATCGCGTTCCGGTTTGCTCATTGCTTGTGGTGCCGAATTACCACCACCGCGGCTCTTCCACGGAAGATCGTGGTTTCGTGCGCTGGCTGCAGGATTTGGAAGCGCAGGGACACGAGATCGTGATCCACGGCTACTTTCATGAAAGGCCGCGTCGAGACGGCGAAAACCTGTGCAAGAAGTTCATTACCCGGCTTTATACCAACGACGAAGGGGAATTTTATGACCTCGACTACGACGAAGCATTTAGCCGCATCACGCGGGCGCGAGAGGAATTTGCCAGAGCGGGATTGACGCCGCGCGGTTTTATCGCACCCGCGTGGCTGCTTGGCTCGGCCGCGGAGCGAGCGGCTGCGGAAGCGGAAATGGAATACACGACCCTATTGACGGCGGTGCGCGACTTGCGTTCTGGAGATAATTTTCTCGCGCGAACACTCGCCTACAGTGTGCGCAGCGGCTGGCGGCGCGCCGCGAGCCTGGCGTGGAACGCCGCGCTGTCCCGTCAACTCGCCGGGGTGCCGCTCGCGCGCATAAGCATTCACCCGCCCGATCGGGATCATCCTGAAATCTGGCAGCAGATCCTGCGGTTGACTGATCGACTGGTCGAAAACCGGACCGCGACGACGTATCGAGACTGGATCGCGGAGAGGCGGACCAACCAAGGCGCTTAGCCGTTTTCGCGCATGAGCTTTTGCGATCTCCACATTCATTCCCGCTTCAGCGCGCGTTCCGAGGAATGGCTCTTTCGGCGGTTCGATTTTCCGGACAGTTATACCGATCCGCGGGATCTCTATCGACTACTTCGCGAGCGCGGGATGGATTTTGTCACGATCACCGATCACGACACGATCAATGGCAATCTTGAAATAGCAGAACTGGCTCATACTTTTGTAAGCGAGCAAGTTACAACGTATTTCCCTCATGATCCGTGCAAACTTCATTTGCTCGTCTGGGGAATTTCTGAAGCGCAGCACTCCGAAATCGCGGCTCTTCGAGAGAACATTTACGACCTGCAACGTTATCTCCAGAAAGCGGCGATCAGACATTCGGTTGCGCACCCGCTCTATAGCATCAACGGCAAGCTCGAAGCCTCCCACCTCGAACGGCTGATTCTCCTTTTCAAGCATTTCGAAGGCATCAATGGTTTGCGCGACGCTCTCCTCAGCGTGCTGGCCCGGGAACTTCTCTCCGGCCTGACGCCCAAAAAAATCGAGGAGCTGGCGAACCGTCACAATCTCCAGCCGACCCATGCCGAGCCGTGGAAGAAGATCTTTACGGGTGGCTCCGATGACCACGGCGGGAAATTTCTTGCCAGCGCATACACAGAGACGCCCCGGTCCCGGTCCGCGAAAGAATTTCTCCAGCATGTCGGCGAAGGTGAATGCGCTGCACGTGGCGAAGGCGGGACTCCGCTGGCCTTGTCGCACGGTTTTTACAACACCGTTTCTTGCTTTATCCAGGACCGCTTTACGGAAGGCCTCGGACCAAGCGCTCCCTTGCTCGAGACAATGTTCTCGCGCTTTATGGAAGGGCGCGACCCGACCGAATTCACCTTGCGCGAAAAAGCCACCTTTGTCGCGCAGGGCGTGATGTCGGGGAAAATTTTCGAGCTGGCCAAGCCGGCCAACGTTTCGCTTTGGAAAGGGCTCTCGAAACATTTCGCGCGCCCGAAAGTGAAGGCGCAGCTGGCCAAAGAGATGGAGGGCGTGACCGAACCGGAGCGGCGAACTTTCCTGATGGCGAACCTGGTTTGCGAGCAGCTCACGTTTCGTCTCTTCGAGAAATTCGTCCAGCAGCTCAGAACCGGGAACGTGATGGAAAGCATGCAGGCGTTAAGTGGCATCGCACCGATTTTGGTCCTGCTCTCGCCCTACATCTACGCTTTTCATAGCCAGGCCCCTTCCCGCAAACGGTTGCGGGAGATTTTCTTGCAAATGACGGAGGCGATTCCGCCCGCGCTGCAAAACCGAAAGCGAGCCTGGTTTACCGACACGCTCGAGGACGTAAACGGCGTCGCGAACACGATTCGGAAAATGACGGCGGCGGGCGTGGCGGCCGGCGAGAAATTGATCGTCATCACTTCCCGCCGGGATCTGAAGGTCGACGACATCCCAATCAAGAATTTCAGGCCGATTGGCGAGTTCGAACTGCCGGAGTACGAGCTGCAACGGCTGAGCTTCCCGCCCATCCTGCAGATCCTCGATTACGTTCAGCGGGAACAATTCACCGAGATCATTATCAGCACGCCGGGACCGATTGGCCTCACGGGATTGCTGGCCGCCAAGATGTTGAACCTGCAAACCAGCGGGATTTATCACACCGATATACCGGAGTACGTCCGCATTTTGACGGAGGACCGTTTCCTCGAAAGCCTGGCCTGGAGCTACATGCAGTGGCTCTACGGGCAGGTCGACACGGTCTTTGTGAACTCGGAGCAGTACCGGAAATGCTGGATCGACCGCGGGTTTGCGCCGGAGAAGCTGAAGATCCTGCCACGCGGGCTCGACACCGATTTGTTCCATCCGGCGCGGCGCGATCTCTCCTACTGGCAGCGCTTCGGAGCGAACGGCAGCAGCGTTCGACTGCTGTATGTCGGCCGAATCTCGCGCGAGAAAGATCTCGATGTACTGGCGGCAGCTTATGACAAGGTCCGCGCGGCGGGCCACCCGGTACAGCTGTTCATCGTGGGGCACGGCCCGTACTCAGAGGCGCTGGCGGTCGCGTTGCCCGACGCGGTTTTCCTGGGTTATCTCACGGGCGAGCCGCTCGCAACAGCGTACGCATCCGCGGACATTTTTGTTTTCCCGAGCACGACCGACACCTTCGGCAACGTGGTCATCGAAGCGCAAGCTTCCGGGCTCCCGGTGATCGTCTCCGATCTTGGCGGCCCAAAGGAGCTGGTGGAGGACGGGGTCAATGGACTGGTGACAAAAGCCCACGACGTGGAAGATGTCGCCCGCGCGATTACTCTGCTGGTCGGCGATCAAAGAATGCGAGCGCGCATGGGCGAAAAAGGGCGCCAGGGCGTGCTGGATCGCAGCTGGCCGGGAGCCTTCCAGAAGTTCTGGCATACGACCGATCTATAAATTCCATACGATCCATCATTGTTAACCTGCCTTAGCGGATCAGGTTGCGTTAGAATGATGCGAGCGATTGTCTGTCTGTGTTTCGTCTTGATTGGGACCGCGGCTCCCCTCCGGGCCGACGAAACGACGCGGCATGTGCAGGAAGAACTGCGCAAACGAAACCTGTATTTTGGAGACCTCGACGGCCAAAGCACCCCGGAGTTAATTGGTGCGCTGAAACGGTATCAGAAGCGTAAAGGCTTTGAAGTCACTGGCGCCGTAGATGCAGACACAGCCGCCTCTTTGCGCGTTCAGTCAACGGTCGCATACACACCCACCAAGCCGGAGGGCTGGACCGATCTCCCGGTTGTTCCGGAACCGCCGGCCGAGGCGCCGGCAGCTTCGCAAGATCTTACTCCGGGGCGCGTGAATCAGTTTGTCGAAACATATCTCCGCGTCGGCGAAACAGCCGATATTGGTCTCCAAGTCTGGTTCTACACGTTCCCAGTCAAATACTTCGACCAGGGGCCGTTCGAACAAGATAAAGTGTTCAAGGACACACAGGATTACGTCAAACGGTGGCCCGACCGAAAATATACGCTACAGACGCCCATAAGTTTTTTCGCTTCGGATAAAGACGGCGAGACGATCCTCGAGTTTTCGTATGCCTACACTGTTCGGAACAACAAACGAGTGAAGTCGGGCCGTAAGAAGGCCTTCTGGAGCGTGCGTGCTGATGGCCACCAATTGAAAATAGTTGCCATTCGCGAGGAGCGCTTACCGAATAAATAGCTAGAGGAGCCGTCTGAACGGCACCGGGCTTGCTACCCTCGCCCCTGCGGACCCCCGCCGGGATGATAAGATTACGATGAAAGTCCAAACCAAGATCACGCTCCTAATCGTGCTCGTTGTAGCGATTTTCATGGCCGGCCTCTGGGCGCTCCGAGCTCATGACAGGATCAAGTTTCGCGACATCGCGAAGGAACGTCTGGAGGAACGCACCAATTCGTTCAAAGCATTTCTGAAGATAAACGGCGAACCCCTTAGGACGTTTGTCGAAGATAACGCCTATCTGGATCAGATGGTGCAGGCGATTGAGAAAAACGACAAAAAATGGTTCGAGGAAAACGTTAACACTCAAACTGTCGGGAGCTCCTACGCGAACGCAACCTGGATCTACAATGCTGACGGGAAGAAAGTTCACGACGTAAATAATATCAATGCAACGGACCTACCCGAAATTCCGATCCCTCACGCAGCCTTCAGCCAGCTTTTCGCCGGCAGTCCATGGGCTCATTTTTTCGTTCAGATACCGCAAGGGATCATGGAAATTCGCGCCGCGACCGTCCACGGCTCAAAGGATCTCGGGCGCCAAACTCCGCAACACGGATTCTTCTTCGCCGGTCGGTTATGGGATACAAAGACCGTGCAGGATATGTCGACGTTTTCGAGCAACTACGTTAGGCTCGTGCCCGCGGGCGAACGTGCTCCGGAGATTCGTAACGACCAACAAGAAGGAGTGATCGGCTTCTCTCAATCGTTGCCAGGCTGGGATGGCAAGCCTGTCGCGCAGCTCATCATCCGAAATGAGTCACCTGTGGTGCAGCAGTTGAACCGATCGAGTAATCGCCTCCTGCTCTGGCTTTGTCTTTTCGCCGTCGTCCTTCTGCTCTTGATTTCCAGTTTCCTCGTCCGCTGGGTCAGCCGACCGCTCAGGATGATCATGGCAAGTCTGAAGCGAAACGATCCGAAACCGATCGAGGGAATCGCGCGAGATAACTCCGAGTTCGGAGAGCTCGCGCGAACGATCCAGAAGTTCTTCGACCAACGCGATAATCTCATCCGGGAAATAGAGGAGCGGCGCTTGACGAAGGAAGCGTTGTGCAAGAGCGAAGAGGAACTCCGGCATTCGCAAAAAATGGAAGCAGTCGGTCGGCTCGCCGGCGGGGTCGCGCACGATTTCAATAACCTGCTCACGGCTATCATCGGTTACGCGGAGCTGATCTCGACGCGCGTGACCAGCAACACTCTCGCCAAGCAAAACGCCGATCTCATTGGTAAAGCTGGCCAACAGGCCGCCGCGCTCACGCGCCAGCTCCTCGCCTTCAGCCGCAAACAAATTCTTCAGCCGAAAGTTATCGATTTAAACGCGCTGGTAATGGAAATGGAGAAACTCCTGCGGCGAGTCATCGGCGAGCGTTTCGATCTACAATCTTACCCCGACGCGGAGGTTGGCCGCGTAAAAGCTGATCCAAGCCAGATAGAGCAAGTAGTCTTGAATCTCGGAGTGAACGCACGCGACGCCATGCCGACCGGAGGCAAGCTGATCATCCGAACCGAGAACGTCCGTCTCGATAAGACAACTGCACCGCAGATTTCTGCATCACTGGTCGCTGGCAATTATGTGATGCTTTCGGTCACCGATAACGGCGCGGGCATGGATGAAGAAACCAAGTCCCACATTTTCGAGCCATTTTTTACGACGAAAGGTCCCGGCAAAGGCACTGGCCTGGGACTGGCGACAGTATACGGAATCGTGCGGCAGACCGGAGGCGGGATCTCGGTCGAAACCGAACCCGGCAAGGGCAGCACCTTCCGAATCTATCTTCCGCTAGTGACGGCGCCGCTCGATTTCACCAAGACAATCACTGCGCCGGTGGAGAAGTCGGACAACTTCGAAACAGTACTTGTGGTCGAGGACGAAGAGATCGTACGCGAGCTTGTCTGCGATGTCCTAACCGAAGAGGGTTACAACGTGATCTGCGCGGCGGATGGTTTGGAAGCGCTGAAAGTGGCCGGGAATTTCGATGGCACCATTCATCTCCTCGTCACCGACGTGATCATGCCTCATATGAATGGCCACGAACTGGTCGGGAAACTTTCCAGCGTTCGCCCGGAGATGAAGGTGCTCTATGTTTCCGGCTACTCGGACAACGACATTGGGGACCACGGCGTGCTCGATCCGCGGTTCGAACTTCTCCAGAAACCATTCACGCCGCAGACGCTCGCTCGCAAAATTCGCGACGTGATTCACGAAGGCAGATATGCCTACACCTCGCACGAGTAACTCCTCTCGGCGGATTGAATTTGGTTCCATCTTCTCGCGCATTATTCTGAATTCATTCCGCCCGAGGGCGGGGGCGGTTTTGTTAGGAGCGGCGCTGGCCTGCTCGAGTTGCAAGCGACAACCCGCGGAAACCGAGGCGGAAAAACCAAAGCCCTCGACCGAAGCACAAACAGCTTCTTCGGCGAAAAAAGACCGGAAAATGCTTTACCGCGAGGGTTATGCCGTTTGGTACGATGTCCCCGCAGATTCGCTCGCTAAGCGCCGAGCCGGAAAAGGCGAATTGACCGCGGCCCACAATCATCTGCGCCTCGGAACAATGGTCCGTGTCACTCATCTGGCGAACGGCAAGAGCGTGATCGTGCGCATCACCGACCGCGGCATCACAAAACGAGGAGCGAGTATCGACCTTTGCAAAGAAGCGGCGGAACAGCTCGGAATGATCCGCGAAGGGATGGCCCGAGTTCGCATGGAAGAGCTGCCGGATGACAAGGGAACAGATGCGGCGCCAGATTCAAAAGCGACCGCGGCGCACCCATAAGGGCTGCGTTACTTCACGAGCAAATCAATCCGTTGGCGATGGAGGCACACTCGACGGCGCTGGCGGCGTAGCGAGCGACGAAAAATCCGCGACCGCCCAGACGTCATATTCCGGTCCGAATTGTCGCAGAAACAAAAGCTTGAAGGCGAGCAACCAAACAAAGGCGGGAAGAAGCACCACGGAGCTGACGTAGGGAAGTCCCGCGATACAACAGGTCAGGCAAGAAACGATCGTGCTCGTAAGGACCAGGGCCATCACGAGAACAATCCCAAACAGGACGAACAGAACAAACGGACCCGGCCGCGCGAGCACAAGCTTCGACACAGCGAAGAACGCTTCTCGCGCGAGGCAGCGACGACGGTACATCACGGGAACCATGAACTGGCTCACGACGGCGAAGAAGATCGTGAAAGCCAGTAACACCAGCCCAATAAACACGAACGCGAACACTGCCGTAGTACCGAGCCCGGCGGTTCCCTTTCCACCCGCGAATAATCCCAGCGGCACGACGATCAGCAAAACCAGAGCCGTCATTATCACCATGGCCAGGAACGTCACCGCGAGAGAGAACAAGAAGAAGCTGTTGCCTTCGCGCCGGTACTCCCGCCAGGGCGCGACGATCGCCGCGCGGTTTTTCACCACGCAATCTATGAAGATAAACCGGCCGCGCGACACGATCCACATGACGACAAAAATCCAGATGAGCACGAAGATCGCGATGGCGATGATGAACGGGAGCAACCACGACGGCAACGACTCGGATGCCGGCATGTTATGGTAACTGGTCGATCGGAAATTCCAATTTCCGTTCAATGGGAACCTCAACCGGAAGCCACTCCCCCAAGAGCCGCTCAAAAAAGCCGCAAAACCGATCACGCACCACTTCGCGAAGTCGAACGGCTGAAAGAGAATTTTCTTCATCAATTCGAACGCGGCGCCGAACGGCTCAAAAATCTCTATCTTGGGTTTGTCGCCGTTCATGTCTGCATTTCAAACCTTCGCTACGGCCTAATCAAGCTCGCGTTCAGGGCCGGCCGACTGACTTCGGATCAAAACTGACGAACCCTCTTCGTTAACCGGTTCCGAAATA
>DASVJK010000160.1:0-6027 GCA_036385955.1 Chthoniobacterales bacterium
GCCGCTCTTTTTGAAATAAAGAATCTCCTCGGCCACATAGGCGGACCCCACGGCGCGGGGCGAGCAGATCGCGAGGAGGAAACGGCTGGCGTCTAAAGCCCGATAGATCGGCGACGAAAGATCGGCGTCCGCGGGCAACTCCTCCTCGTCGCGAAACACCGGAAAGATGCGCTCTGGAATGGTGTCGCCGCGTTCATTTTTGGATCCCGCCAGATCATCCGGCACCTCGTAAGTTTCAATCGCCTGGTGAAGCCACGTCGCCCACTGCCGGCCCGCTTCCTTGTTGTCCGCATGCCGGTAACTGATGAAGCACCAGTAGCGCGCGGCGCGCAGCTCGGATGGATTGGACTCGGCGGGTACCATGGACCGTGAGACTTCTTAGAGCGATCCACGCTCAAGCGCCAACCAAGATGTTGAACGGTTCGTGGCCGGGTCAGGCTTTGGCGCCCGCGCTCTGTTCGTTTTCACCCGGCGCGAGAAGGTGGCCGAAGAGACGGCCGGCGATGAGAAAGATGATGCCGGCGGTTCCACATAGGGCCGCGTGCATGAGCCAGAACTGGGTCGCGGACATTTTTTCGAGAAACCCGCCGAGCCAGCCGACGAGATTATTTGCCCCAAAGAAGGCCAGGTAATAAACACCGATGATGGTGGCGGACAAGGCGGGCGGCGCGACGCGCGCGTAGAGCGCAAGCGAGACGGGAAAGACGTTGGCGAACCCGATGCTGTTGAGAAGATGAAAGGTGATGAGCCAGCCGATTGAAACCTGTCCTCCGGAAGTTGCGGCGACGATCGCGCCGGCGGCGAGAGAAAGGAACCCGGTGACGGCGATAAGGCTGCCGATGCCGAGCTTGGTGATCTCCGCCGGCTCAGGAAATTTCTTCGACCAGAGCCGCCAGAAGACGACCGCGCCCGCGAGACAGCTGACGGACAGAATGGAATCGAGCGTGATCAGCCATGTCGTCGGCATTTTCTTTCCGAAGAAGACGAGGTTCGCGGTTTTCTCGGCCCAAACGAGGTAGGCGTTGAAGATTTGTTGATTGCCAATAACGGCGAGCGTGAGCACCGGCAAAAGCAGAAGAAGCGCGATGATTCCCATTTTTTCACGATGGGTCATCGGAGTTTTCGCGGCGCGTTTGCTCTTTTCCATAATGGGCGAATCGGAAGGAAGCCATTTCCGGCCGCGGAGATAAATGGTCAGGCCGATCAACATGCCGACACCCGCCGCACCGAAGCCGTAATGCCAGCCGTAGACTTCGCCAAGTGTGCCGGCGATCAGCGGCGCGGCGATGACACCACCATTGATGAACAAATAGTAAATCTGGAAAGCGTCGGCGCGCCGGTTGTCGGTGGTGGCATAGAGTGCCCCGACCTGGCTGGCGAGGTTGCCCTTGAAACAGCCAACGCCGGCCAGCAGACAAGAGAGCGCAATCAGAAATGTCACGTCGAACGCCATCAGGAAATGTCCGGCCGCCATGAGCAGCGCGCCGATGGTGATGGTGCGGGTGCGTCCGAGCAGACGGTCGGCGATCAAGCCGCCGAAGATCGGCGTGAGATAAACGAAACCGGTGTAGAGGCCGAAAATCGCCGAGGCGAGCGCCTGCACCAGAAGCGGGCCGCGATAAACGATCTCGAGCAGATGTCGAAATGGACCGATCCCCGCGATGTTCTCGATGTGCCCCGGGTGCAACAGTTTGTTGACCATGTAGAGGACGAGCAGCGATTGCATGCCGTAGTAGGAAAAGCGTTCCCAGGCTTCGGCGAAGGCGATGTAGCCGAGACCGCGCGGATGCCCGATGAAGCTGCGATCCTCAGGATTATGCATCGCCGCAGAGTGTTGTGTCCGGTCGGCTTTGGCAAGCGCCGGGAGAATCAAGAAATCCCAGCGCGCGGTGGAATCTTCCTTCTCTTGATTCACCGAAATCACTTGGAACCGGCCGCGAAAGAGTGAGGGTGAAGGTCTTATGGGAAACAGCCAAGGCAGAGACAACGTAAAGAAACGCGCCGCGCGCCGCAAAAAGACCGAGCGCCTCGCGCTCGCCAAGACGAGCACCAGCAAGAAGGCGAAAAAGTAGAGGTCAGCCAGGAGCGCCCGGCTGGTTGCGGTGGTAAGGAATAATATTGTCCCATTCCTCGGCAGACGAACGGGCAACAAAGGCCACGACCGGTTCCGTATCGCTCATATTGAAGACTTCGTGAGGGACGTCGGGTTTTATGTAAATGAAATCGCCGGCTTCGTTCTCCAAGACCTGCTTGAGTCCGGGTCCGAATTCGTGGCGCACTTTTCCTTCGAGGATGTAAAGGATCAGCTCGAAACCGACATGAATATGGGCATACGCGACACCACCCGGGGGTATCGTGGCGATGTTGGCGGACAGCTTGGTCGTGCCCACATTTTTGACGGACATGCCCTGCTTATAGTGAATGCCGTTCCAATCCCTGCGGGCGCCGCCGCCACGAATGGTCAATATCCCATCGTGATCTTCTACCGCGCTTAGTTGGATGTTGTCTCTGTCGTCGTTCATAACAAGTGATCTTGTGTTGAGCAGCGTAGCAGGGTGAGTCGGTGAGAGTGGAGGGACGTGCTTCCGCACGCCCAGCTGACCAAGAGGACATGCAGAAGCATGTCCCTCCGGCCAGGGGCGCTAATCCACCTCGGGCTTGGGGAGGGGAGATGTGACGGTGATGTGCGTGATTTTTTCTTCGGGTGCGCGCGTGGCTTCCAGACGGACTTCTTCTCGCGCAGCATCTTGCGTCCTCAAAACAATGATCACGGTCTTCGTGTCGTTGAAGCTGTTATTTTCCCTGCTGCGGCTCATCTTTTCAATTTTCAACGCTTCCCAGTCGTCGCCCAGCTGCGCGGGCGTGAGCGGGGAAGTGCCGGTGAGGACAATGTGCACCTGTTGCCACAAGATCTTTTTCGTAGCCGGACCGGCCGGCGTGAACTGCGGAATCTTCGGCGTCCAGGCAGGCAAAGCGACTGGACCCGGCGCCTCGAGCTGCTTTTGCAGGGCAGCTTTCTCCTTCTCCTCATCCTGTTTGATCTCGGCGAGCTGAGGTTTTATATCGGGCACTTTTATGTTCATCTTTTTAGATTGTTCCTCAGCTTCCTTGAGAGCTTTGGCGAGGTCCGGGTCTGTCTCCTGGGCGCGTGCCAAGGGCGAGAGAGTGAGCGCAACGGACAGAAAGAGGGTAATCGGCACGAAGGTCGATTTCATGGTGAGAGAATTACTCATTTCGCAAAACGATTGCCAGCACGTCTTGATATGAGATCTCGCACAACTCCGAAAGCTTTCGCGAGTCCAAGATCGGCAAGGTCATCGAGTTGGTGCGGCTGGAAGAGTTAGGTGGAACGGGCGCTCCGTCGCGCGTTGTCAATGAAGTCGCGGCTCCGCCGCCATTTTTAGCATCGAGCGGCGGAGCGCTCGATCCACCCGTTTGCTCGTGGTGTGATCGACAAGGTGATCCTCCTTCGCCGAGGCTCCGGCGCAACAAGTTGAGTCGGCGCTGCTCAGGCGCAGCGCCGATTATGCCTTGCCGTTGAAGCTGACGTGGTCGTCGAGGTCGAGGTAATCGAACCAGGTTTTCACATCCTCGCGGGTCTTGCTCAATTCGCCGACGCGCTTGGTGAAAAACTCCAGCGTTTCCACGTCGCCGTCCGGGCCGCGTTCGTTGAGGTAGGCGCTCCACTGCTGGATCTCCCACGGGGTGTGTTTGTGCGGCGCGTTTTCCTCAATCCACGCCAGCATTTCGCCGTCGCCTTTTCCGGTCGCGAGCTCGGCCTTTAACGCCTCGGCCGTGATCCCGGTAAGACGAAACCAGTGATGGTCCATCGGGTTGTTGTATTTGTATTCGCCCGCGGTGCCGGCGATTTCGGCGCGGCCTTTATCGACAATGCGGGCGAGCATCACGTAGCCGCCGAGACGCACTCGAGGACTGCGTGGCGGACGTTGCGTGAGGTTCGGCGCATGACTCAAGTTTGCATTCATGAGGGAACTTATCAGCGCTGCGGCTTATCTACAAACTGGCGTGGTCTGCTTGAATCGGGAACGAACGCTAGCGGGCTGATCTCCTGGTCGGTGGCTCCGTAGCGCTTCCATTCGGGCCGCTGGTTTCGGCGCCTGGCCGAAACCGGCCTATCACAACGAGCGCGATTCCGCCCAAGACCGCCAATGACGCGAAGAGAAAACGCAGCGTGAGCGGTTCCCCGAGGAGAAGGATCCCGCCGGTAGCCGCGAGGACCGGCACGCTAAGTTGAACGGTTGCGGCGCTGGCTGCTTTCAGACCGGACAACGCGGCATACCAGATCACATGACCGGCTCCAGAAGCGATCGCCCCGGAGAGCGCGGCGTAGCCGATGCCTGCGTGATCGAGGCGCGCCCACGGGAACAGCGTGATGCTGAGAATGGCAGCCAATGGAACCGCACGCAAGAAATTGCCCGCGGTTGCGGCGGCCGGATCGCCGGCTGCCTTGCCGCGGAGCGAATAGATGCCCCAAGCCGCACCCGCGCCCAGCATCAATAGCGAACCGCCAAGCGGCGGAGCTGAAAGGCCAGGAAACAAAAGCGCGACAAGCCCGCTTAACGCCAAAGCAAGACCGACGAGCTGACGCAAGTGCAGCCGTTCGCCCTTTCGCAAGCCCCAGGCAATCATCGTTGCCTGGACAGCGCCGAACAGCAGCAATGCCCCCGTTCCAGCGGAGAGACTGATATACGCAAACGAAAAAAGAGCCGCGTAGGCGAAGAGCGCCAGCGCAGAAGGCCAGTTTCCGGCTTCTCTCCATGGCGCCTTGCGTATCTTCACGATGAGCCAAAGCGCAACAGCGCCGGAGAAGATGCGGATGAACGTAAAGCTTGCCGCGTCTATTCCGGTTTGCTTCAGCGCCAATCGACAGAGCAGGGAGTTTCCTGCGAACGCGATCATCGCCAGCAGCGTCAGGACAAAAAGTCGTGTGGGTTTCACCGTTTTCTCTCGCGAAGTGAAAAACGCACTCCGCGAAAACAACTCCTAGCCGCATATTCAAAATAACTGAAGCCGAAGCGCAGATTTTGCGGACGAAGCTGGCGGTAACTCTTCACTTATAGACAAACTCTTGCACCACTACCGAAAAGACTCGGAAGTTGTCCATGAGGTGATTGAGTCGGTGCGACTGGCGGAATGACAGCGCTGGTTGTATTCATGCGGCAGTGCGTTAGGAGGAATTGAAAATATGTTCGTCGGACATTATGGCGTTGCGTTTGCAGTCAGAAGCGAGAGAAACCAAGTGCCGTTGTGGGTTCTCTTCGTTGCCGTGCAATTGCTGGATTTTCTTTGGGCACCCTTTGTTCTGCTTGGAATCGAGAAGGTGCGAATGGTGCCGGGGATCACGGCGACAAATGCGCTTGATCTCTATTACATGCCTTACACGCACAGCCTCGTCGCTGCGCTGGTCTGGTCTGGCCTTGCCGCGCTCGTCTACAAATTCGCGTCGGGCGCGAAAGCTTCACGCGCAGTGGCGTTGATCGTCGCCTTTGCCGTCTTTTCCCACTGGATCCTGGATTTGGTTGTTCATCGTCCTGATCTCGCCATCTACGATGACACTTTGAAAGTCGGTCTTGGTCTTTGGAATTACCGAGGTTTGGAATTTGGCGTCGAGATTGCCATACTTGTCGGTGGCATCCTCCTTTATCTCAAAAGAAACAATTCGGTCGCGCGTAAGGTCGGCATCGTCGCATTCGGTGTCGTGTTGATTCTGATCCAGGCCGGGAACACTTTTGTCAGCCGGCCAATTTCTTCTGATCGAGTATTCGCAATCACGACGCTCGTCTTCTATACGCTCTTTGCCGGCATCGCGTTTTTGCTCGAGAAGCGGCGTTCAAGGACAATTCCGAAGGCTTTCGCGAATCGAGGATCGACAGGGTGATTGAGTAGGTGCGACTGGAAGAGTGAGGTGGAACGGGCGCGCCCGCGGCTTTACCCGCTGTGGTGGGCGCGTCGTTTGTAGTCGCCCCGAACGCTTTCGGGGCCATTCTTAGCATCGAGCGGCGGAGC
>DASVJK010000161.1:0-6684 GCA_036385955.1 Chthoniobacterales bacterium
GCCAGCGGTTGCGCACAACCCGATAGGTCCCTGGGCAAGAACGACAACCGTGTCCCCGATGCGAATGTTTCCGGACTCAGCGCCACTGAAGCCGGTCGACGCAATATCGGCCAGGAGCACGACTTGTTCGTCACTCAATTCATCGGGAATCTTCGCGAGGTTCGCCTGCGCATTCGGAACAAGGAGATATTCCGCCTGTGCGCCATTAATTGTGTTGCCGAAGCGCCAGCCACCAATCGCTTCCACGCCTTCGCCGTGTCCGCATTGCGCCCATTGCGCCGACAAACAAGCACGGCATTGTCCGCACGGCGTGATCGCGCCGACGAGCACACGATCGCCAATTGCGTATCCGGTAACGCCTTCGCCGAGTTCTTCAATTACTCCGACCGGCTCGTGTCCGATCACGAGACCGGGCTTCACCACGTATTCTCCGCGCAGAATATGAAGATCGGTTCCGCAAATCGTCGTCAGGGTGATCCGGATCACCGCGTCGCCTACGCCGGCGTTTGGTCGCGGAACTTCTTCGATACGAATATCGTTCGGTCCGTGAAAAACGTTCGCCCGCATGGTGCTTCGCGCCTTTGTCCGCGGACGAACGCCGGATGTGATTTGAAGGGGATCTTGCAAAACATTGGAGTCAATTTCGGTTTTCATATTGATCAGGCGACAATGGCCAGTTGAGGTTGCGACCGGCGGCATTGCCTCCACGAGTTGCGTTGCCGAGACCGGTTTTGAAAGGCACACGGCAGCGCCGTTGGCGTATGATCGTTCGTCAGGAGAGCTATGACCGGTGTCTTCATGCACCTAGAGTTCACGAACATCTCGACGCGTGCTCCACAGTAATTGCGATTTTGCGCGCGTTTCTTGCCCGCCGATTCTTGTTTCGCAGGCGCGTTACCGCGCTTTGGGGGCCGCTTCCAAAAGCTTGGAAACCGTGACGAGCCGAAAACCGCGGTCCTGAAGATTGGCGATGATCGCCGGCAGCGCGTCGGCCGTGCTCTTAATACCGACATGCATCAAGATGATGGCGCCATCGAGCTGCACGTCGGTCTTGCTCGTGACGCGGTCGATCAGGAATTGCGGGGTCTTCCGCGGCTCGGCCGAATCCAAGCTGTCGATCGTCCAGTAAATCGATCGATATCCGAGATTCGCTGCGATGCGCAACACTCTTTCGTCGCGCGCGCCGAAGGGTGCTCGCCATCTGGGCCGCGGACTCTGCCCGGAAATCTCCGTCAACAAAATCTCCGCCCGCGTGATCTCTTCACGCACGATGTCGTCTGGCTGCTTCGTCAAATCGAGATGGTTCCAAGTGTGGTTGCCAACCTCGTGCCCGTGTTTGGTGATCGCCTCTGCGCAATCGAGGTTTCGCTGCGCCCAGTTTCCGGTGATGAAGAACGTGCTGTGCACTTGCGCGCTTTCCAAAGCGGTGATCAGATCCTGAAAACATTCCGCGTTGGCGCCGGCGTCGAACGTGAGCGCGATTTCCGATTTGCCGCGTGCGCCGCGCTCGATCTCGGTAGAAGCCCGTGCCGACTTCGTCTGTTTCGAAACCGTCAATGCAGGTTTTGACGTCGACACGGAGTGACTCGCACGAAGAAAGCTTTCTCCGGAGAAAACAAGGAACCCTGTGACGAACACGACAGCGACCGCCGATGTCGATCTTGCGAAGGAACGGCCCCGCTCGATGCGGTGCATGTTTTGTGGTGTGTTCACGAGTGCCGGTGCTCCAAGGTTCCATGCGTCACGTGCTCGTGAATCCAACGCATGGCCGACTCGATCGACGCCACCAGCGCGATGAGCGCAGCGACGACAAAGAATATGTCGTGCACGGCAATGGCCAGACCAATCGCCAGGCCGGTCAGCAATGCCACGGTCCGCGTTTCGAGTTTTGGGAGCTCTCTTATTCGTTTCATAACGCCTCCTTTGTAGCCTGAACGTACCGCGACGCTTGTTGCGCCGATAGTCCTTCCTTGCCTTTGACTGCGCAGAAATTGCGCAGAGCTTCGCGAAGCACAGCTTTAGGTTTAAAAGACGGGACAATTCGTGTAGGCGATGTGGGCATGCGCGCGATGATCTTGGAATCGCCTCGTCGGCCACTGGTTTCGTGTGAGGTGCCGCTGCCTGCGCTGCGCCCCGAACAATTGCTCGTGCGCGTGACCGCGTGCGCGGTATGCCGCACCGATCTCCATGTTATCGATGGCGAACTATCGAACCCGAAACTGCCGCTAATCCCAGGTCATGAAATTGTCGGTCACATTGAAAAGCTCGGTGAGGCCGTGCGCGAATTTCAGGTCGGCGAACGCGTCGGAATTCCGTGGCTGGGCTGGACGTGCGGCGAGTGCAAATTCTGTCGATCGAATCGGGAAAATCTGTGCGAGAGAGCGCGTTTCACTGGCTATACACTCGACGGCGGCTACGCTGAATTCACGGTGGCTGACGCGCGCTTCTGCTTTCGAATTCCCGATGCGTATGACGATGTCGCAGCCGCGCCGTTGTTGTGCGCCGGGTTGATCGGTTATCGCTCGCTGTGCAAGACAGATGATGCACAGCGAATCGGAATTTATGGATTCGGTGCGGCCGCCCACATCGTGGCGCAGGTTGCGCATCATCAAGGACGAAAGCTGTTCGCATTCACGCGGCCGGGAGACACGACGGCGCAGCGATTCGCTCTGGCCATGGGCGCTGATTGGGCGGGTGGATCGGATGAGTTGGCTCCTGAAAAACTCGAGGCGGCAATTATTTTCGCCCCGATCGGCGCGCTTGTGCCCGTCGCGCTGCGCGGCTTGGAACGCGGCGGCATCGTGGTCTGCGGCGGCATCCACATGAGCGACATCCCAAGCTTCCCGTATGTCGACCTTTGGCAGGAGCGCAGTATCTGCTCGGTCGCGAATCTTACGCGCCGCGATGCCCTGGAGTTCCTGGAGATGGCGCCACGCATTCCGGTTACGACTGAGACTCATACGTATCCGCTGGCGCAGGCTAACGAAGCGCTGGAGGCGGTGCGTTCAGGCAAGCTGAGTGGTGCCGCGGTGCTCGATTGCCAACTTGTTTAGGAGCTTTCGCACAGGATAGATGTAGAGGTTCCCTAACGATCCCCCACGATGCTGAGCAGCGTGATCCGCCGCGAGACCTCGCGCAAATACTGCCGGCCGCAGCGCGCATTTGCCATGGTGACATTCGCATCTGCCTGGCCAGCCATCTCCAGCATCAGTGCTCCGCGGAATTCGATGTTCATCAGATCGCGCAACATTGCTTCCCACTCAATCCGACCATCGCCTGGCGGGAAATGATCGTCTCGCATTCCGCCGTTATCGTGAACGTGGACCATCTTCAAATGACCGCGCAGTTTTTTGACAAGAGATTGCATATCCCCCGCAAGGAATGCGTGGCCAGTGTCTAAACAGGCGCCGACTTCGGCCGTGTTAATCGCGTCGAGAATCCACAGAATGTCGCTCGTGTTTCCAAAAAGAAGATGCGGCAGCTTGTTCTCGAGGACGCACATGATCCCGAGCTCGCGACAACGGCGCGCCACTTCGTTAAGCGTAGTAACCACGTTGCGCATGCGAGTGAGTTGTTCTTCGCCTGAAGTCTCCGCCGGATGTTCCGGCCCGGGATGAATGACAAAATAGTGAACGCGAAGAACGGCGGCGGCTTCGGCTGCTTGCAAGACCTCCGCAAGTGCCGCGTTCCGCTGTGCGTCATCCGAGGATGCGATGTCGATGTTGTCAGCGAAAGGCGCGTGGAAGGAATATGCCTCCATCCCAAGTTCTTGGATCCGTACGGCGGCGCGACGCACGACGGCCGGATCGTGATAATCGAGGTGCGTTGGAGAGGAGCAGATTTCGATCGTACTAAATCCGCTTTCCCGAATTACGGGCAGGCAGTCAAGAATGCTTTGATGATAGAAACAGCCGGTTGAAAGGCCGATGGGCCAGTCTGTCATGCGCTCTCCGATCTAATGCCGATTGTTGGAACTCCAGCAGGTTAAAGCCGCAATTTGAGAACGGACACGTCTTTTGTTCCTGGGCCGACACACAGTTAAAATCGACCAGATTATCGCGACCGGTGGCAAACAAGCCGGTAAATACACGCGTATAAAAGTCGGCGCGGGTCGCCGGATCGCATCCCTCGAACTGCGTCCAGCCAAAGGGGCGCGCGTACTTGGAAGTAATCAGACCGGCGATGTGTCTTGGATGCCAGCCAAGCGCAAGCATTACCCTAACCAGTCGCCGGATAGACGCCGGCCTGAGCAATAAATCATTTGGCCGTTCCACAACACCACGCACGCACGCGGGCAGAATTTCGAGCGGCAGCCGATCGTAGGTGTCAGGCCACCGATCCGCTGGATGGGGATCTTGCGAATAAAACCAATCATGAAACTTCGCCACGTTTGATCTCTCGTAGTCCTCGATCAATTTTTGCACGCTTTCACCCGCATCAGGGATCTTCGTGGTGGAATGCTGAGCCAGCTCCTGGGCCGTGGCGAAATCTCGCATCCGCAAGATTCCCTCCCGCCACGTGATCTTTTCCAGCGGGACGACGACAAGAGGCGGCAGGTTTTCCAATACACGAGCGCCAAACGCCCAGCGTTGCTGCCACGGTTTCAGATAAATACTAAACGGCGTGCGCAACATGCGGGAGTAAAGCGGATCACCGTACTCAGAGATGTCGATCGAGACCATCTCACGCCCGTGCGCGGAAGGTTCGACTTCGACCGCTGTCAGCTCAACGGGGATTTGTGTAATCGGCGCTGCGATTTCCTTGATCCTGTGCGCGAGAAACTCCATAACCAACCCAAGTCCCGCGAAGGCGCGGGCAAGCTCCACCGGAACATCTTTTCCTTCGGACGATTGAAGTTCGCGCCCAGCATTCCACAGACTTTCAGGACCGCGAGCAATTCTGACGAGACTCTTGAACGCTGCGGACTCGCGTCGAACACGCCACACAAAATGATGGCCGCGACCGCTCAAGAGATGAAGCGCCGAAATGCCGTATTCGTGCAGCGTGCGCTCAATTGTGTCCGCGACCGGCTGTTGAATTTCAAACACGCGTTCTGGTTCGAGAAAAGCCTCAGCTGCATGATCGAAATTCACGTACTCCACATCGAAATCGGCAAGCAGCGAAGTGTCATCCCAAAGCGAGCGGCAAATTTCCAAGCCGGCGCCAAAAAGAGAGTCCAGAGCTTGAACTCCGTAATGGTGATGCAGTTGAGGTTGATTAATGTCGCCCCCCACGAGGTAACAGCAGGTCGGGTTCTCTAAGACGTCGCCCCCAAGAAACTCGACTATTCGGGCACGGACATCTCTGTCTCGGTAGTAATCAACGCGTCGCTCGATGCTCCCTGTCATACCGCTAACTCGGTCTATTAGTGGCACTCCGCTACGCGCGCGCCATGCCAACGGTTATCATCGACATCTCGATGGCGACCATGCGCGAATCTAAAAGCATGTGGAGCCGCCCAGGCCGCGAAAACAAAGAGGACCACGAGGAAGAAACATTCGTGAACCACCAAGCCAAGACCGACAAAGAAACCGGTTAGCAGCACCGCCGTCGGCGTGTCCATTACTGGCATTCTCCAAGACTTTTCGCGCACGACCGGGAGGCATTGCCCTTCCCATGCTTCAAGGCCTCCCTCGACCACGATCGGCTCGTCCAAGCCAGCGGCCGCCAGGCTGCACGCGGCCAGCGACGCCAGCGTCCTCTTTCGGCACATAATGTACAACGGCGCGCGCTTATCCAATTTGCGATGGGCAAGCACCGAATGAGGTTCCAAGTTGGACAAAGGAATCGAGCGCGCCATCAACGCATGGACCTTTTCGAAGTCCTTCTTCGGGCGGACGTCTATTAGTTCGACGTAGCGCTTGTCGATCAGCATTTGCAGGTCAAAGGGAGTGATTGTCTTCATAACTGATCCTTTCCGATGCAATTTGAACCCGGATCAAAGGATCGCTCTGCGCGGCGCTTGGCTTTTCCTCTCCAATTCTTGCGTAGCTCGACAGGCCAGTGCCGCAGCCGGCGGATGCGCACGACCTCAGCTTGTTACTTCCGGTCCGCTTCCATCAGGAGGACTGCGCGGTTCGAAGGAGACGGGCGTAGCGCAGGAGCGTCGGTGATAACGATGGTCGTACCAGGCGATACGACGTCGTAGACTTTCTCGGCGAACTCCGGCGCGACCCGCACGCGACGCCCCAGATCACTGAGCGTGATCTTGCCTTCGGTCTTCACCGCCATCCACTGATGCCCGGGCCGACCATGCACAAACGCGCTCGCCGTTTCCGTGAACCCCGCGAGCATGGTGAAGGCGTGGCTGCCCAGCGGGCGCTTCGGATTATCGATTTCAAGCGCAGCGCGGCCAATCGGACTTCCGTTTCGATACACGTAGACCGTTCTGTCAGCGCCGCTGGCAAGGATAGTAACCGGCCCGTCCGGACTCCGATCCGGATTCCATTCGAATAGGCCTTCGAGGGGATGCGAAATCTTGGAGTCTTCCGGCGCTAGGAGAATGCCGGGTTGCGCTGCAAAGGTGGGTTCGGTCGTTTTTTTATCGACAACGATAACGGTCGTGCCACGGATCGTGAGTGAGTAAAGCTTCCTGGCAAATTCATGCGGCAACCGGATACAACCGTGACTTGCGGGGTAGCCAGGTAGGTCGCCGCCATGTAAAGCCACACCTTCCCATGTCAA
>DASVJK010000162.1:0-6932 GCA_036385955.1 Chthoniobacterales bacterium
CCGTCCGCCCGGCTTCGTCGTTCGCGGGATGATTTCCGTTCCACAGTCTCGACAGATCATCTTTTCGTAAGGAACCATTGTCACAGCCCCAGTCCCTTCTTCCTTGCCAGGACACCATCCACCCACCGTTTCTCATCGGTATTTGCGGGATAAAGTGCCGACAACGCTTGGGCCAGGCGCCAGAAGCGCTGGTCGCGGCCGACGCCATCTTCGATAAGAAAACGCTTCACGGCTTCGGCGCGACCGGCGGCGAAAAGGATCATCGCTTGGTGAATACGGTCGAGCACAGTCTCCCCTGGACGCGAAACACTGGCGTCGGCAAAGTTTCCATCGCTTTCTGCGTCTTCGAGCACTTTGAACAGATCCAATTGCGGTTCCTTGCTTTTCCGCTTCGTTGAAAGCTTCCCTTCAGTCTTTCCGAAAAGGGACCGAGCACGTTCGGCGACCGGGAGCAGGCGAGCTGTATCGCCTTTGATTTCCACGAGCGAGTCTAGTTGCTCCAAATTAGCGCCGAGACCCTGAGCGATCTTGCGCGCGGCGTCGTATTCAAGAATGAAGCCGGTGACTTTTGGCTTCTTGGCGCTGCCTTCCGATTCTTCTTCGCCTTCTTCGTCAGCGGACTCCCCCTTTTCATTGGTGCCGTTGGCTGCATTTACCGTCCAGAGCCACATTGCGGTGAGACGGGCGTCGGCTTCGAAGCTGGCAGTGTCAGCGTCTTTGAAGACCAGCACGAGAGCTTCCTTGGCCACTGCGGCCCAAACCTGTTCCAGGTATTCCTTGAGCGGGACGGCCTCGCCGCTGGCTTTTTCCACGCGCGAATAGCGGGAGAAGATTTCCAGGGCCGGGCCAAGACAGGCGAAGATGGCGTCCGCGCCGACAACGCCTTCCTCGGCCAGGCGCGGCATCCATTCGTGGATGCGGCGGGGCAATTCCTGCAACACGTCGCGCCAATCGCCGACTGCGTCCGTGCGCACTGAGCCGTCGGCATTCTCGCGCGGACGGCAGACGAGGTGGACGGATGAAGCAAGTGAAGCTGAATCCCTTGCCCTCAACCTAGTCGCGAGTTCGGTGTCGATAGGCCATGAGCCAGTAATAATCCACCCGGCATCAATCATTGCCTTTAACTGTGCTTCCCAACCGGCAGTTGACTTGTGAGCAAAAACGAGAAGCCCAATTCCATGCGGAACGAGGACTCTCTGGCCCTCAGCCATAGCCTTCTGCATCGTGTGCTCAAAGAACGCGTTGTCCTTACCCTTAACCTCATCAACGATGCATTCCTCCTCCTTTGGCGTTAGCGCAGCGCCATCGAGCCGCGGACAGGCACGCTTCAGCCATACGTAGAAAAAATCAGATAAATCTGCATAAGGAATTGCGTCGTAGTAGGGAGGGTCGGTGACAAACCCGCTAGCGGAATCATCAGGCAACGAATGGTTCTGTGCGGGGAGTTGCGCCACGGTCCCAGGACTTGCGGAAAAATCGACAGCCTTTAACGCCGACAGGCAGCACTCGACCGTAGAGCGCCAATCACCCACCGATCCGCCAAAGAGATTGCTCTCACAGAAATCCCAGACAATTGGTAGGGCCTGCCTTGCATATAAGTGCTGCATCTTCTGGCCGGTTGA
Organism: Chthoniobacterales bacterium; assembly: GCA_036385955.1. Classification (GTDB taxonomy): domain Bacteria; phylum Verrucomicrobiota; class Verrucomicrobiia; order Chthoniobacterales; family UBA10450; genus AV80. The sequence goes on from DASVJK010000162.1 coordinate 1,623, forward strand.
GTTCCATGAGCATCCTGAGTTGAGATGATCGCTCTCGCGGCTCACGGCTAAGGCTAATGTCGTTTGAACCGCTTCGGCTAGCTCAAGGTCATTTCGATTGGCCAACTCTCCCACACGCTTGACGTGTTTGACTAAAGTTGCCAAAGCCAAAAGCTGCCGACTAGTGAACAGGTCCGAGAACGAATCCATTCCATAATTCCGTTGGGAGAATGCTCTTCCGGCCCCGCTTCCTCCTCCTTGAGGTGTCGGCTCGTCAGGAACTAGGCTGAGTTCTCCTTTATGTGATTTCTTCCACTCTTCTAGCCGCGCGGCTGCACGCTCTATCGCATGAAAATCCTTTTGGACCGGAAGTCGATAGAAGCGGCCCTGCTCGGTCGCGCGCGTGACAACGACAGCCATTAATCGCGAGTCATTGGCGGCCCCATGCCGAGCCTTTAGCTGTTCGCGCACCCGCGCCACAGGGGTCGTGTAGCCGCAGCAGGGACACGTCGCCGAGCCGCGTTTCACCGTGCCATCGAATTTCGAGTTTTCGATCTTGGTCTTCGGATTTGCTTGGTCGGTCCACCCGTCGCGCTGTCTTACGATGATCTGGAAATCAACGCGCTTCGTCTTCGGTTTCGGCACGAGTTGCAAGGCCACAGAATGATTGGTTTTTTTGGCAAGCCACTGTGAACGCAGGAGCGGTAATTCCGCGCCGCAGCGGGGACCCTCGCATTGAATCGTCCGCGCCCAGAGATAGGCGATCGGCGTCGCGCCGTCCGCGTCCTTCGGATAAAACTCAGTCAGTTCCTTCTCGGCTTCGAGCTTGATCCACTCGCCCCATTTGCGGACTTCATCGGCGAGACGCCGACCGTATTTCGGAATATACTCCAAGACGACTTTGTTGAGCAAAACGGGGACGGGATTGAGGTCGCTCGCAAATGCGTCCGCGCCCACGCGCAAAGCTTCGAGAGGGATGGAGCCGCCACCACAAAACGGGTCCACGACGAGCGGCCGGGTACCGGGGAGCGCCGCCCAGAGCCTCATGCGCGGCCTGGGTGAGCGCGCGGCTCGTGTCCAAGTATTCGGGGACATTGGAATTGTCCGGGTTGGCGAAGTCGGCGATGAAGTCCAGCAACGCAGCTCGGAGCTGAACCAGATCGTCGAACAGGGCGCTGTTTTGACGCGCCTTCTCAAAACGCGTGCAGCTTTCACCGCCGAGCAGTTTCTGACGTTCGTGCGAGGTCCAGGAAGACATCTCCTCTCTCGCTTTGTCGATGAATGCTGCTGGGCAAAGCGGATCAGCCGGGTCAGGCCACAGCGCACCGCAAATGACCGCGCGACATGCCGCCAGCGGACGGCGCGCCCACCAGAGGTGCAAAGAAGTGATTGTACCGAGATACTTTTCCCGTCGTGCATGCGCCGAGATGCGCTTGATCGGCAGATCAACTTCGATGAGGCGCTTAGGATACTTGATCACTGACATTCTGCCTTTACCTCCACGGCCGTCTGGAGGAATGCGACCGCACCTACACCTTTGAATTCTTCTACCGCGATTACTGGCGAGATGAACCTAAGCGGTCCAGCCGCGGGAACGATGTGATCGCGCCAAGTCTCGAGCTCGTGTTTGTAATTAGGGATTTCCGCTTGGAGCGCTCCAATCGTGAAAATATGCATCCCAGACCAGTTCGGGTCAGTCGGGCGTGATTGAAGACGTTTCGCCGTGTTGACGCAATTCCCGTAAACCGTTCACTCCCCGTACTGGCCGCCGCCGACCCGATCCAATGTCAGATAGCCACGCGCAAAACCAGCGGAGAACGTGACGCGAGAAGTCTCACGACGAAGTCGTCGAATTACATCGGCTAGCAGAGCGGTGAGATCTACCTCTAAGAGGCCTCGTGTTGGCATTTGCGCGTCAGACAAAACGGTGTCCCGATCGAAGATCGGCATCACTAACATGACCTCGTCACCGATCGTCTTGTCTATGAAGCAGTGATTACTCGTTGCGGCATCGACAACAGCCGAGATGAACGGACGAACTGTATCGCGGACCTCAGATGGCGATTTTCCCTGCGCAAGTGAGCTAAAACCGCGCATGTCGACGAATCCGACCAAGGCCTCGAAATCGGTGTTCCCATACGAGGAGATGATTTGTTCCGCGTTTTGATTAAGGTCGACAGCTTCGGTGATGCTGTGAATACCTTTCGTATTCAGTATCTGTTGCTCTCCCGCCTTGTGACGGCACCATTGTTCTAGTAGCGGCGAAGTTGAGATCATGCGTTGATAATTATCGTCCGCCGCACAACCACTCGAATCGAATTGAACCGGTTCGAATAAATCACGCCTTTGCTGGTTCCCCGACTTCGGCGGCCGGCTCTTCTTTCGGCAATGGGAAGAAGGAAAGAGTCGGAAGCAGTAAGGGCGAATAAGGTCCCTTCGAAGTCATGTCGCGGAGAATCTCGCGCGCGGCGGCGAAAAGAATACTGGAGCCGTTGGTCAGCAGAAGTTTCTCGATTCGTTCCTTTGGTACGCCTTCGACAATCGTGAAAAATCCCACTAGGCGGACGACGAAATTATAGGGAGCATTCTTCTCGGCAGTTACATTCTGCTCAACGGACATGGTCACCGCCCAGAGCGGTTCGTCAGGTTTGACGAGTGAGAGGTCGCTTTCGACGTGCAGATCGGCCAACTCCAGATTCGAGTCCTTCGCAAGGTCGTAGGTCGAGCTCGCGGAGAGACTCATCTCCGTGACAAAGTAATTGGTGCAGTCGATCAGAGAGGCGGTCGGCTTCATGACCCGGCCGGCTCCGATTGGGACCGCTCCTGGAAACGCTTTAGCAACCCGACAACCTTGCGAGATAGTTCGTCAGAAGCCCAAGGGCTTTCCTGCGGCGCTTGGATTTGGGCCGCGGCCGCATAATGGAGGACGACGGAGCTGTCCAACGCAAATCTCGCCTTTTTCGCACGGACCGGCGGTGAAACCTGGCGTGAACCGAATTTTCGCCGGTGTGTATCGTACTGGATGACTCGGCTGATGCTGGAGAGATGTTCTGCTTCGACCAAGCGACCCAGCTTGCGACCAAAGCGAAGGCCTTCGAGATAACTCGCGTCGATCTTCCGATCGCGGAGCGCACAGAGGAACACGTTCATCGAACGGCTGGGCCGCTCGCGTCCCGATTCCCAGCGGGTCCAGGTTTTCTCACCGATCTGGAGCCAGGTAGAAATCTCTTTCTGGGTTGCGTCCAGCGTCGAGACGCGGATTTCCTTGATCTCAGCCGGCGTGAGCAGCCCCATGTGACGCGTTTTGACCGCGTCGATTTTTTCCTCGGCGTCGCCATCAAGGAAAATCTCGCCGTCGGCATCGCGCCAGGCGTCGAGCTCGATTTCAACCGTGCGATCGACCGATTTTCCATCAAGGGTTGGGATCGCGACGGGATAGGTAACCTTGGTTGGCTCCCAGCCTTCAACTGGTGGTGTTTTCATAAGATATCTCCCTTGCGGGGCAGGTGAGCGGAATAAATCAGGATGCTATCCCGGGATGTGAGCAGGTTAATTTTCCCGTAAAGGCGGCAATTGTCGTAATAAAACCAAAATTCGTAAGTTTCTCCATTGAGGGGGCGCATTCCTTGGACCCTGTTTCCAGTGCGGTCCCACAGCAGCGCACTCGCCATTGCCTCGAAAAGATCATACCCCGTCGCTGCTGGAAATGTGTTCTCCCAGTCGAGGCGCGCCTGCTTTTTGTAGTGAATTTTGTAGCCCGGACCTTCGCGAAGGAGGCGGACGACAATTTGTATCCATTCATTGGGTATCTGAGCAGGAGTGATGCCTTCGGGGGTCATAAAGTATCAATTGATACCAAACGGTCAAGTTGTTATTTTCACGGCTCGCCGTAGGGTTTTTTTGGCTGTTCCTGGAGGGTGATCGGATGTCGAATCGAGTCGGTGTTCAGGAGGTAGTGCTCGACTTTGACGATCGGCTGCCACTCAAGCTGCGCGGGATCGCGGAATATGTTCAGCGTTGGGTTCGTCCCGCAGTGCGTGACGACGTAAAGCCAGTAATCCTGCTTCATCCGCTGGGCGGTTTTGTATTCATTCGACGTGAGCGCGATATCGCCGATGCCGGAACGCCCTTTGACTTCGATGAAGCGGACGTCGAGAGCGGTTTTCGAGTCTTCGGGATGAGGCTTGCGTGAGATCAGGTCGAAGCCGCGGTTATCGGCCTCAACACTCTCAACGACGCGCCCTTCGGATTCTTCGTGCTTGATGACGAAATCGACGGCGATCCGCTCGATCTCCGGATCGCTCACCATCGCCGCGATCTTGGGAGAGTGCCGATCCGGATGAAGGAGCACCGCAACGCAACCAATGTGCTGGATGTCACCGATCATGCATTCGCGCTCACGTTGCAGCTCGGCACGGCGCCGTTCCAATCTTTCATTCAGCTCGTCGAGTCGATCCTCGACCTGCTTCATGTTCGCCGCGACCAGCGGCGCGTTCTCGTCGTTACTCTGCTGCTCGTGCAACTCGGCCAGACGGAGATTCTGCCGGCGAATCAATTCATCGAGACTGATTTCAAGATGCTTCGAGATGACTTCGACTTCGCGAAGCCGCTCGCCACGCACCTCTTGGAGAAACGGCATCATCGCCTCCGTCACGAGGAACTGCTCCGTCGCCGGTAGATCAACGTTTTGCGTGGGTGGCTTGGTCCCGATAGGTGCTACAGAGAGCTCGTGCAGGATGGTCGGCTGTTTCACGAGTCGCGTGCCGCTCGCGAATGTTTGAACGGCGAAGAGCCGGCGGTGCAGCTGGCGGTTGCTCCCGTCTCGAATCGACGCTGCGAAGAAATCGAGCCGGTACGGCGCCTGGGTGTGCAAGTCATAGAAGACCGAGCCGCGCTCCAAATCGCGCCGCACCTGCTCGGTCACGTCTTCTCGCACGGCTTCGAAAAGCGAATGACCCGGCGTGACCCATTCGATGGTCGGGTCTTTCACCAACAACGATTTATCGAATGCGATCGTTTTATACTCTCGTCCCAGCTTGCCGAATCTCGGCTCGAGGCGTTCGCCGATTTCCCAGAGGCCTTTGGGCACCTTGCCAAGCCGGTAAGTGTGGGAATCGGCTGCCGTCTCGACGGGATTCAAATCAACTAGGGGCGCAGAGTCGATGAAGAAGTCTTCAATGACCTCCGGGACCAGCCGGCGCTCTTTGGCTTCAATCGACTTGCCGATGATCGCGGAGAGGTTCAGATCCTTTTTCGCCAATCCTTCCAGCGTGGAGTTTGTGATCCTGCGGAAATGTTCCGTATCGACCTGCGTGACGATGCGATCCTTGA